>CAZXKH010000030.1:0-11584 GCA_964641385.1 uncultured Clostridia bacterium
AACCCTGATCAGCTTGTTGATAGTCTCAACCATATGAACAGGAATCCTGATAGTTCGGGCCTGATCAGCTATGGATCTGGTAATGGCCTGTCGGATCCACCAGGTAGCATAGGTGCTAAATTTATATCCCTTACGGTAATCAAACTTTTCAACTGCCTTTATCAGGCCCAGGTTTCCCTCCTGGATAAGATCCAGAAAGAGCATCCCACGACCCACATACTTTTTAGCAATACTGACCACCAGACGCAGGTTGGCTTCGGCCAACATACGCTTGGCCTCGATATCACCTTCCTCAATTCTTTTGGCCAGCTGCACTTCTTCTTCTGCAGTGAGGAGGGGAACCTTGCCTATTTCTTTCAGGTACATACGAACTGGATCATCGATACCCACACCATCAGGAACAGTTAGATCCAGATCCTGAACATCTTCATCAGCATCCTCATCCTCGGTAACTCCATTCTCCCCGTCGATAACATCAATGCCCATCTCTGAAAGGCTTTCATAGATATCATCGATCTGATGGGGAGTGAGTTCAACCTCTTCTAGGGCATCCATAATCTCTTCATAGGTAAGGGTACCCTGCTCTCTCCCCCTTTTTATCAATTCCTTGACTTCCTTTACTTTGACACCCTTCTCTTCAGTCATAATTCCCCCTCCTTTCCATGAAGTATTCCTCCTCAGCCAGAAGCTGTGAAAAAGACAGCAATAATTTATTCAGTCCCTTCAGATCATGTTCTTCCCTTTTTTTATTTATCCGATCCCATATATAATTCATTCTCTTCTTCCAATGATATTCCTTTAAAGATTGAATAGAAGACCAGAGATCCCTTTCCTTTAATCGTTCCTCTCCCATCAGAAGACGAGAAAAGATATTTTTCTGCCCTTCATCCGCCAGCTGGGAGATTATCTGAGCAGGACCCATATTAATTATATCCTGCTGCTGGTAGATAAATTCCGCCAGTGCTCTGGTTTCCTCTGATAGGTATTCCTCGGGAGCCACCAGCTGACTAATCAGTGGGCCAGCCTCATAATCCTGGCAGGCGCGGTACAAGAGACTCATTTCAACTTCATGCAACATCTCCCAACCCAGATCAACATCACGGGCAGTCGCCGCTTTGCCTCCAGAAACCCTTGCCTCTTCTCTTAGTTTCTTGGCTCTATAGGCTCTAAACTCCTGCAGGACTGTATCCGGTGTCAGATCCAGCTTCTGTGCCACCCGATACAGATATTCCTCCTGCCTGATTCTGTTTTTTTCTCCCATCAGAATGCCAAAAACATCACTAATGACACTTAATTTATCCTCTAAATCTCTGGGGTTCTTCTCCTCCAGCAGAACCCTTAGCTTAAATTCAAAGAGAGATAGTGATTCTCCAATCAGTCTTCTAAAGGCATCTGCCCCCTCCTCAGCTATCAGGTCATCGGGGTCCTTACCGGTGGGAACGGGAACAACTCTGACCTTTAAACCCTGAGACTCTAAAATATCAAGTCCCCGCCAGGTGGCCCTGGTCCCGGCCGTATCTGCATCATAGGCAATATATACCAGATCAACATAGCGTCCAATTAATCCCGCCTGACCCTCTGTCAGAGAAGTGCCCAGAGATGCTACCAGACCAGAAATACCCTCTTTACTGGCTGTAATAACATCTGTATACCCCTCGACGATAACAGCCTGCCTCTGCTGACGGAAAAAACTGCGCTGCAAATACATGCCATAGAGAACATTCTTCTTATCAAAGATTGGTGTGGCAGGAGAGTTTAAATATTTTGGTTGATCATCTCCCAACACCCGGCCTCCGAAACCAATTACCTCACCATGGGGATTATGGATGGGGAAAATTATCCGATGGCGAAAACAATCATAATATCCCTGCCCGGAGGAGGATTCAACTACCAGACCAGCCTTAACCAGCAGTTCTTCAGGGTATCCTTCTTCTCGCAAAAATGAACCAAGGTTATCCCATCCTTCAGGAGCATAGGCCAGATTAAATACTTCTATCTCCTTTTTTCCATAACCTCTATCTCTAAGGTACTTCTGTGCCTCTTTATTCTTATTTAATGCCTCCCTGTAAAAGGATAGTGCTTTTTTGTTTAGTTCAAATATTTTCTCTCTTAAATCTCGCTGCTCGGGATCCTCTTTAGAGGCCTCTGGAAGGCTCAAACCAACCCTCCTGGCAGAGATGCGAACTGCCTCAGGGAAGGATATCCTCTCTATCTCCTGAAGAAAACTAAAGAGGTTTCCCCCGGCACCACAACCAAAACAGTAGTATAGGTTCTTTTCCTGACTGACCATAAAGGAAGGTGTCTTCTCCTGATGAAAGGGACAGAGCCCCTTATAGTTGCTCCCCGCTTTTTTCAGCTGTACATAATCAGAGACAACATCCACCAGGTCTACTGTCTCCAGCACCCGATCAATAAAATCCTGAGCAAATAACGGGGCCATGGATATACCCCCAGCCAAAGAATCTTTATTTTTATTTAGGTCCTGTCCTACATATTTCAAGAAAAGATGTTTAATTCCTTCCTATAGAAAACTTTTTTTATTGATATCTCCCAGACAATTTTTTAGCCATATCCAGTAATATATTGGCATAAAAACCCTTTACGTGAAGAGGGCTCAAAAATAAGCCCCTTTATTCCCTCAGCATTTCCTTTTAACGAAAATTCTCATCATTATCATCTGGAACTGGAGAGCATCTCCTGCAGGTTTAATCTATAATCAGGCTGACTATTACCCCTGGCCCAGCTTCTTCAATTAGTTCTTACTATCACAGAGTCCACATAATAGCTGCTTAACCCTAAACCATTGTCTCCACAAGTTTTAGTTTGCTGTCCCTCCAGGAAAGAGACCCTGCTTCCAGGCAGACCCGATAGCTGTAAATAAAGCTAATAAACTGAAACTCGAATAGAAGTAACCATTAGCGTTGATTATTATTTCCAATATAATGTTATCTATGCATATCATTGCCTGAATAATAGCTATCTTAATCCTTTGCATTACAGCTGTCCTGGCTCTTTATCAAGAGATAGCATGGCTTAGCATCCCTCTGCTACACAAAGAATACAAAAAGCCCCTCTTCTATATTAGTCCCGGGCTCATTATAATACCCCAGGATACATCACTCGTGTTATTTTACGGGTGGTGAGGAATGGGGGAATTTGACTTTCGTCTTGGCTTCCCCCGAGCCACTCCGCCTTTATGCGGGTAATGTCGGCCTCGTCAATGTTAGCCTGCGGTTTTGTATGCTGACAGTACTGGCTTAACCCTTTACACCTGTTTAACTGTCAGCCGTAGTTTTCAGGCTTAGACTGGTCAGCTTAAGGCTTTTACAGGCAGTATAATTCACTACTGGCTTCGCCCGTGAAACGGGCGGGGTAGCTGACTTGAAGATATAGCGCCCTCGCAATCATGCTTTAAAGTCCTATAGAATTAACCCAGCCAGGGGCGTGGGAGTAGCAGTTCCCTGGCCTTACTTAAAGCATAGCGATCAGTCATGCCAGCAATATAGTCAACCACCAGCTCTTCAGTCTCAAAGTCCTGATAACAGGGAAGGTTAAACTCCTCTTTAAGTAGCTCTGGATCATTAAGATAGTAATAATAAAGCTTTTTTAATATGTTTTTTGCCTTTTCCTCCTCTTTTTTGGCCAAAGAGCCAACGTAAATTTTTTCAAACAAATAATCACGCAGCTGATTGGTGGCAGTCCCTATTTCCGGGCCCATCTTAATTCTCAATCCCCTGAGACTGTGCTCAATCAGATCAAGGACCATGGTATTAATTCTTTCTGAATATCCCTCACCCAAGATGGCAATAGCCTCCTTAGGAAGATCAGGCAAAGTAATCAATCCCGCCCGTAGAGCATCGTCTATATCATGATTAATGTAGGCAATACGGTCTGCAATTCTAACCACCTGTCCTTCAAGGGTCTCTGGAATCAGAGGGCCGGTATGTTTTAAGATCCCATCACAGACTTCCCGGGTCAGGTTTAAGCCCTTAAAATCACGAAAGGAGTTCTCGAGCAGGGTAACAACCCGCAGGCTCTGTTTGTTATGTTCAAAGCCATTCTCCAGCAGTTCATCAAGGGCTTCCTCACCGGCATGCCCAAAGGGAGTGTGTCCCAGGTCATGTCCCAGAGCAATGGCCTCTGTCAGGTCTTCATTTAAACACAGAGCCCGGGCTATAGTTCTACTAATCTGAGAGACCTCCAGGGTATGAGTCAGGCGGGTACGATAGTGATCTCCCTCGGGAGCAATAAAGACCTGAGTCTTGTGCTTTAACCTGCGGAAGGACTTGGAATGAATAATTCGATCCCGATCCCGCTGAAACTCAGTCCGAATCGGACAGGGTTCCTCTGCCACCGGCCTTTTGTCTATTTCAGAACTTAAGACTGCCGATGGAGAAAGGTACTCCTGCTCCCATTTTTCCTGTTTTTCCCTGGTATACATCTCTTTAATCCTCCTGCTGGCCACTGCCTTAAAATAATAGCCTGTAATGCTTATTCTCGTTAAAATATAAAAACCCTTTAATTATCTATGGATAAAAAAAGACTCAAATGATCAAAGACCCCAATACATTATTCATTTTGGGGCCCTTGATATATAATTGCTTTATTATTGGTATTATTTATTCTGTAGAGCCGCCTGAGCAGCAGCCAGCCTGGCTACAGGCACCCTGAAGGGAGAACAGCTAACATAATCAAGCCCTGTCTGATGACAGAACTCGATAGAGGAGGGCTCTCCTCCATGCTCCCCACAGATACCCACCTTAAGCTCTGGATTGCTGCTACGTCCAGCCCTGGTGCCAATCTCTACCAGTTTCCCCACTCCCTCACGATCAAGGACAGCAAAGGGATTATCAGTCAAGACCTTCTGATCAAGATAGTGATGCAGAAACTTGGCCTCGGCATCATCACGGCTGAAACCAAAAGTAGTCTGGGTTAGATCATTGGTTCCATAGGAGAAAAAGTCTGCCTGAAGGGCAATCTGATCAGCAGTCAAACAGGCCCTGGGCAGCTCAATCATGGTCCCCACAGAATAGTCCAGGCTTTGATTCTTATCATCCAGCAAGCGGCGGGAAATAATATCAAAGCGCTGCCTTAGTACTTCCAGTTCTCTAACATGACTGACAAGGGGGATCATAATCTCCGGCTGTACCTCAATCCCTTCCTCTTTGAGTTCAAGGCTGGACCTGAGTATTGCCTCAAACTGCATTTCATATATTTCGGGGCGGATAAGACCCAGTCTGCATCCCCGCATGCCCAGCATGGGATTGCTTTCAGTCATATTCTTTACTCGGCGAAAGAGGGCCTCCTTTTTCATCAGTTCCTCCCTCTGATCACTCTTCTCCAGCTGCTGTAATTCCTGGCTTAATTCCAGCAAATCGGGTAGAAATTCATGCAGAGGTGGATCAAGCAGGCGAATAGTGACTGGAAGACCCTGCATCTCTGATAGAATATCTTTGAAGTCATCCTGCTGCAGCTTACGCAGTTTTTCCAGCACCTGCTGCTGCTCATCACTGTCCTCGCTCAGAATCAATCTCTGGACCAGTGGCAGCCGCTCCCGGGCCATAAACATATGCTCTGTCCGGCAGAGCCCAATCCCTTCTGCGCCAAACTCTCTGGCACGTCTGGCATCAGGAGCATTATCAGCATTGGCTCTCACACCCAGTACCCTGGTTTCATCCACCCAGTCCAGAAGCTGACGGGCCTGAGGACTGAGCCGGGCCTCACTCATCTTCACCTCACCGAAAATGACCTCCCCGGTAGAACCATTGATGGTCAGAGAATCACCGGCCTTAATATGATAACCGTTAACCTCGAAAGAAGCATTCTCCAGGTCAAGGTCTATCTCCTCACAGCCACAGACACATGGTTTCCCCATCCCCCTGGCCACTACAGCTGCATGGCTGGTCATACCACCCCTGGTTGTAAGTACTCCCCTGGCTGCAATCACACCATGAATATCATCAGGAGTAGTCTCGGGGCTAACCAGAATTACCTCCTGCCCCTCCTCTGCCAGTTCCTCTGCCTCATCGGGAGAAAAGGTAACATACCCAGTGGCTGCACCAGGGGAAGCAGGCAAACCGGTTGCCATCACTTCAACTTCACTGCTCTTATCTATCTGAGGATGAAGAATCCTTTCCAGCTGCTCGGGATCAACCCTGAGCAGGGCCTCTTCGATGTCGATTATACCCTCTTCAACCATCTCCACCGCGATCCTGATCGAGGCTTCAGCCGTTCTTTTTCCAGTTCTGGTTTGCAGAAAGAAAAGCCGGTTCTTTTCGATGGTAAACTCAATATCCTGCATATCAGAGTAGCTCTCTTCTAAGGTTCTGGCCTGATCCTGAAGTTCCTGATAGAGATCGGGGAAATAATCCTTAAGCTCCTGAATGGAGAGGGGAGTTCTTATTCCGGCCACCACATCCTCTCCCTGAGCATTGATCAAAAACTCTCCGTAGAGTTTCTTTTCACCATTACTGGGATTACGGGTAAAGAGAACTCCAGTTCCCGAATTATCACCTGTGTTTCCAAAGACCATGGCCTGCACATTGACTGCAGTTCCCAGATGGTGTGGTATGTTATTGGCCTTCCTGTAGACTCGAGCCCTTCTATTATCCCAGGAACTGAAGACAGCACTAACCGCCATCAAGAGCTGCTCCATGGGGTCCTGGGGAAAGGAGGTCCCGGTCTCCTGTTCAATGACATCTTTATAGCGCTGAACAAGCCTCTCCAGGCTCTCAGCCTTCAGTTTGGCATCGTTTTCTACTCCCTGCTCCTCCTTGATCTCCTCCAGAATCCTGCTGAAGCGATGGGCCTCAACCTTAAGGACAACCTCCCCAAACATCTGGATGAACCGACGGTAGCAGTCAAAGGCAAAGCGCCTGTCATCAGTTTCCCTGGCAATACCCTCAACAGAAATATCATTAAGTCCCAGATTAAGAATAGTATCCATCATCCCGGGCATGGAGACTGCCGCTCCTGAACGAACAGATACCAGCAATGGGTTCTCCCGATCTCCAAACTTTTTACCAGCCTCATCCTCCAGCTCCTTCAGGTAAGCTTCAATACCCTCCACCAGTTCCGGACTGAGCTCCTCATCTTCCTCAAAAAAATGCTTGCAGGCACTGGTGGTAATAGTAAAACCGGGGGGAACTGGTAGACCCA
Source organism: uncultured Clostridia bacterium (assembly GCA_964641385.1). Classification (GTDB taxonomy): domain Bacteria; phylum Bacillota; class Halanaerobiia; order CAZXKH01; family CAZXKH01; genus CAZXKH01. The sequence continues at coordinate 7,159 of CAZXKH010000030.1, forward strand.
GCTCCTTCATCTCCGCTAAATTGGCACCCTTACCCCCCAAAAGATCCTTCATTCCTCGATGGCCTTCATTAAAGTTAAGAACTAACTCTTCCGACATGATAAGACCTCCTCCTTGTTTCAAAGTATAGTTAAAAATCTCCAGAAACCTTGAGCCTGTTATCTAATAATTAATAATGGTGCTGGCGGATTCCTCTATCGACTGATCGGTAACATCTATAATACGACAACCAATTCTTTTCATAAGTGCCTCAGCATAATCCAGCTCAGCAAGAATCCGTTCAATACGGCCATAACTGGCTCCCAGATTGAACTGCATATTCTTTAACCGCTGACGCCTGATATTTTTAAGTTCTTCAGGATCAATCATCAAACCTACCACCCGTTCTGAGGGAACAGAAAAGATCTCAGAGGGAGGGTTAACCTCAGGCACCAGTGGAAGGTTGGCCACCTTGATTCCCTGGTAGGCCAGGTACATGCTAAGGGGTGTCTTAGAGGTCCTGGAAATACCGGTGAGAACTAAATCAGCCTCCATTAGACCTCTCAGGTCCTTACCATCATCACAGCGAACAGCAAACTCAATGGCAGCAACTCTGTTATAATAATCCTGGTCAAGCTGTCTGTTAAGCCCGGGCTCCATCTGTGGAGTAACCTCTAAGATAGAGGAGAAGAAGTGCATGATGGGGCCCATAATATCAAAGGAGGGAATTCCCCTCTTTTCGGCCTCCTCCTGCAGCAGGTCCTTAACCTCAGGCAGAATTATTGTATAGGCGATAACACTGCTATCATCCATTTCCTCCAGCAGGGAAAAGAGCTGATTCTGATCATCGATAAAGGAGCACTTCTTGATCTGATAGTTATAATTCTGAAACTGACTCAGGGCGGCCTTAACAACCATCTCACAGGTATCTCCTATAGAATCTGAAACTACATAAACATTCATAGTTCTATTATCCATATCTTAGTGCTAATGGAACATCCAGTAGAAGGCCGGAGGCCCCATTACAGCAGCACAACCTCCTTTCTAAATTAGATCTCCAGTTCTCTAAAATCTACTATTGCTCGCAGAATACTATCTCTAGAAATCCGTCCCAGTATCTTATAGTCCCTTCCCTCCCCTGTTGTTTCCACCACCGGCAGGGTATCAATGGAGTATTCCATCATCTTGCTGGCGGCCTGATAAAGGGTATCTCCAGAAAAACAGACCTGTAGGTGCTGAATACGAGTCATGATTACACTAACCGGTATACTGACAGGGTCAGTATCACCTATAGTAATTTTTAAGAGGTCCTTTTTGGAAACCAGCCCGGAGAGCAAATTATCATCATTCCTAATAAAGACAGTATCTACATCCTCTGTAAAGAGCATCACGATCACATCGTAGACTGAGGTCTGATCACTGGCAACTACTGGCACAGCCTTGATCTCATCGACCTTGATGGAGTATAGCTCCTTCAATGATCTGAAGTTATAGCCTCCGGTTGAAAAGAAATAACCAACCCTTGGTTTGGCATCAAGTATATTGGCCATGGTTAAAATAGCCAGATCAGGACGCAGAGTAGCCCTGGTAAGCTGAAGCCGGTCGGCTATCTGGCTGCTGGTAATGGGTCCACTTTTCTTTACTATCCCAATAATTTTCTTCTGTCGCTCTGTCAGTTCAATAATACCCCACCTCCCCTCTCCAGCTGACTGTGTCATGATTAATATCATATATAGGCAAATAAGTATGACATATATATTATATATACTGTACTAATAAAACTATTCCTCCCTGAAAAATAAAATAATCAGTTTCATTTTCTAATTATGTCTATCAAAGGACACAAAGATATGAAGAAGCAAGACCCACACCCTGATCCATAAATCAAGCATCTGTTAAATCATCATCAGAGAGATATATCCTTCACTTTGTTCTGATGGAAAGCAAGAATTATAGATAAATTAAATTTCTTAAAAGAGAAATATCTTCAACTAACCTCCAAAAAGAATAAAAATATCTGGAATTTATGTAATCTGCTTCACAGATCAATAACCAAACTCTGTGATGATAACGTTATAAAGAAAAAATTAAGGGACTTACCACTGAAAAAGAAAGGATGAAGTCTATATTGGGAGGGTAGAGGAGGAAACAGAACTGCAAGAAATAGTAAATCCTATGGGAGCATTGTTATTGGTGGTATTCATGCTATTGGTGTTGAAAGGCATGATATTTAGCCAAATGATGATTTTATTGATCCATAGATAACTTTTTAATTAAGCCTGACCGAAGGATGTTTGTGGTGAGATATCAACTCAAGAAAAGAAAATTCCTGTAGTATCAAGCTAAACCCGTCTAAGTTTCTACCACTTGATAAATTCATCCTTCGCCATTATTTCTGAGTAAGGGCTGGTCTTCCCGGAAGAAAGAAAAAAATCAATAAAAAGGGCCCCAGCTCTAGCCGGGACCCTTCGTTATTTGGTCTTAATGTAGCTTACCTGTTATCCTGCCAGTGTCTGATAGATACCAAAGATCATAACGATAGTGACACCAATCGGTATAATATACTTCAGGAAGGGAGCAATCCATTTGCCAATCCTGGCCGACCTGGCTCCCTCATTTGCCTCCTCAACAACACTGAGTGTTCCCCAGACATGACCGGCAAAGATTGTAGTTAGTATTCCGCCCAGGGGCAGCATCACACTGTCGGCAAGAAAGTCATAGAGGTCAAGTAGATCCATCCCGGCCACTGTTAAATCAGATAGACTGCTGTAACCCAAAATAGGGGGTATACCTACCACAAAGATAATGGCACCCATTAACCAGGCTGCTTTCTGCCGAGGCCAGTTCTTTTCATCAATAAAATAGGCTGTAACTACCTCCAGAAGAGAAATTGCAGAGGTAAGAGCCGCTATTGACAGCAATAAAAAGAACAGGAAGCCAAAGAAAGTACCCATTGGCATTTCAGCAAAAACAGCAGGCAGAGTGACAAATACAAGGCCCGGGCCTCCTGCTGGATCGAAACCAAGGGCAAAGACAGCTGGGAAAATAGCAATTCCTGCCATAATAGCGATCCCGGTATCTGCTCCAATAATCTGGATGGCACTACTTGGGACTTCATCCCTTCGTGACAGATAACTACCGTAGGTTATTATAGCTCCCATACCCAGACTTAAGGTAAAGAAGGACTGACCAATGGCACTTAGAATAGTTTCAAAGCTAACTGCACTAAAATCAGGCCTGAAGAGAAAGCTAAGTCCGGCCCCAGCACCCTCAAGGGTAACAGACCTGAAGACTACTATCAACAGCAAAACTGCCAGAGCAGGCATCAGCAGCTGCACAACCCTCTGAATACCCTTTACTATACCGGCAGCAATAATGCCTGTAGTCAGGATCATAAATATAAGGAGATAGATTAGTGGTTGTGCCAGTCCAGTTATATGGCCTCCAAAGAGTTGATTGGTGGCCTCAATACCAACTGGAAAACCACCCAGTGCCTTGAAGATATATGAAAGGGACCATCCCGCTATTACAGAATAATAACTCAGGATCACAAATCCAGTAAGGACTCCCAGTCCACCTACCAGGACCCATGAGGTATTAGGGGCCAGTGATTTAAAGGCGCCCACCGGATTTTTTTGTGTCTTACGTCCCATTGAAATTTCAGTTAACATCACAGGGTAACCAATTAAAATAACTGCAATAATATAAATGATTAAAAAGGCTGCTCCTCCATGCTCGCCTGTAACATATGGAAATCTCCAAATGTTACCAAGACCGACGGCAGAGCCTGCAGCTGCAAGCACAAATCCAAGTCTTGACGACCACTGCTCTCGAGATATACCAGGCATCTTTAACCTTCCTTCTTTAATTATTTTTTCTACTCATTTACTTCTTTTATCCTTATCCATACTCAATACTTAGCTTAGGAATGCAATATAATATTTAGTATTCAAAAGTCCCATACCTGCTCCCATAATACCAAGAAGACAATAGCAATTCTCCAGGCATCCCCCCTTTGATAAAGATTGGTCTTTTCAGCCAAAATACACCTTACCTATTATGATAGGCCCCAAAAATTTCATCATCAAAGCTAAAAAAAGACCTCGAAAAGGATATGGTTTGCCACTACAGGTGACTGGCTCAGTTAAAAAAACATTTTCTTACTTAAAAGATCATAAACATCATACACATTATTTATAATACCATTCTAGATCAATCATTGCTTACCTTCATAAAAAAGCAAATTTTTTATCTTTTTTTATATCTTTGGTTATATAACTAATTTAAGATTATTTAATGCCTTTAACATCAGTTAAATGCAATTAAAGTATGATAGGTTAACTATTTTGCATAATCTAGAATAAATTGCTTCTATAGTTGCCTTTATTCTACTATCACATGCAAAGATCAGACACTCCTGTGTTGGCTTTTTATCATAGCATAGACTGT
>CAZXKH010000031.1:0-11215 GCA_964641385.1 uncultured Clostridia bacterium
TATGTTTTGTTCAAATTAATAACTCCTTTCCAGCATTTTTAAACCCAAAAATGCACTAATTTGTATCCCCGCCCTTTAACAAGGACGAGGTTTTAAATTAGCAATCTCGATAACTCCTTGAAAGTAAAAAAAATCACCAGTAGTACTTAAAGAAATTGCCCTCTTCCTCATACTCTCGGGTCATGGCTTCTATTTCCATTAGTTCCTCAGGACTTAAGGGTTTAAACTCTTCTGCCAATCCTATGTTTTCTTCCAGCTCCTCCAGGCTACCGGTTCCAATTATGGTAGTGGTAACTGGAAAACTCCAGACATAATTCAGGGCCTGTGCAACAGACTTAAGCCCCCCACCATTCAGCAACCTGCCAACAGCAAGGGTCTTCATAGCAATAATACCCAGCTCCTGATCCACTGCTTCCTGCAGCAGTGATTCCTGGAAGGGCCGGTAATGAATATCGGCTGCATTTAATGAGATTAGCAAAGAGTCAAAATTATACTCCCTTATCCCCCGTAATAACAGCTCGGGATCCTTATGGCCGGTCAAACCAATATTTCCGATTACACCCTGTCTTTTCAAATCCTCTAAAGCCCTGAGGGCACCATCACTGGCCAGAGCCTGATTCAGGTCACTATCAACTCTTAGATTGTGCAGTTGATAAAGATCAAGGTAGTCAGTTTGCAGCCGCTTTAGGCTCTCCTCCAGAAGATACATGGTCCCATCATAGCTGCGTTCATGTGTCTTGGTGGCCAGAAAGACCTCCTGTCTTCTTTCAGCCATTACTTTACCAATATTCTCCTCACTGCCACCATTACCATAACTGGGAGCAGTATCAATATAATTAACGCCCAGATCCAGAGCCCTATTTATAATTGCCACTGCTTCATCGCTTCTATCTCTGATCTGTACTGTAGCCTCTCCCCCCAGGCTGACCAGGCCGATCTCCTCATCCACCTTGCCCAGCCGACGATAGGGCATCTTTTTTTCTGCAGCAGAGGACAGGCTACCAGTGATCTCGTTGAATCCGGAACCAAGGGTTAAACCGGCAGTTATAGAAAGCATACTGCTAATAAAATTCCGTCTGGAAATCATGGATACCTCCTAATTAATTAAGGAAGCCAATATAAAAAGTCCTAACCCAGCTCCCTCTTTATTTTCTTCATTTTTTTACTCTGACTTCGAAGACATAAATACCAGCTAAAAAATGAAGCAAAAAAGCCAGCAAAACCTACAGCAATTAAAGACCAGGCCAGGTCATTGGAGGGCGCTAAAACAAAATGAACTACCAGGGTCACAAATACTGCAATGATTAATCCTACCGCTCCAGCATAGAAGCTTTCCTTCAATTTCTTGGTCATTTTTTATGCCCCCTTGTTATTATTGCTTCGAAGTTGCCACTGCCTAAAGAAACAGAAAAGAATACTAAGTACCCTACAGACTACAAGCAGATGCCCATAAAATAGCCCTATAATATTCCTTACTATCATTAAATAACTTCAATATACTGTACCATAACTCCTTTTTTGATTTTATTGATAATAAAATTTATGCCTTGACCACAAAAAGACAGTCTGAACATTATTGAGATTTCCAAAGAATATCTTGGCCAAAAGAGCTGTACGACCAGTATGTGTCAATCAAGGAGAAAACTATCTATATCTCTACTAAAAATGAGAACAGACAGCTGAAATTATTTCTCAGAGAGAGCAAATAGATCTTTTTAGATAAACCAGATATTATATATACTTGGACAGACATAAATATCTTACTAAATTCTCAGAACAGGATAAAAAATCTGGGGGAGTAAGAGCAATCCCCCAGAAATATTTCAATTGGTTAAGTTTAAAAAGCCGAGCACAGACTAAACTGTTAGCTGATCAACCAGAGAATTCAACTCCTCTGCCATCCCTGATAACTGCTCGGCAGCACTGGAGATTTCTTCCATAGATGCCGTCTGCTCCTCAGTGGCAGCAGATATCTCCTCACTGCTGGCAGATAACTCCTGACTGGCACTGGCCACATTCTGCACCAGTGAAGCAACATCCTGGATTTTCTCAACAATCTGATTAAATGAAACCCCTGTCTCTCTGAGAGTACCCGCTCCATCTGCTATCATCTGGTTGTTGCCATCAATCACACTAACCGCTTCCTGTGTATTCTCAGAAAGCCTATCAATAATAGCCTTGATATCTCCTACAGACTTCTGAGTCTCTTCAGCCAGCTTTCGTACCTCATCTGCCACCACTGCAAAGCCCTGTCCATGCTCACCAGCTCTGGCAGCTTCGATGGCTGCATTTAAGGCCAGCAGATTGGTCTGATCAGCCACATTGGAAATAACAGAAGTAATATTACTGATTTCCTCTGAGGCCCGATCAAGTTCCTTGATGGTCTTACCCGCAGTCTCAGAAGAGGTTATTATTTCCTGCATCTTGGTTTCGGTCTCCTGCATCTGCTCCAGACCACTGGCAGCCAGATTACTTACTTCTTCAGCACCATCGGACATCTCCTGTGAATCCCTGCTCAGCTGCTCGGTGGTAGAGGTGAACTCAGTAATAGAGGCAGCCACTTCTTCGATGGAAGCATTGGTCTCCTCGGTTCCAGAAGCCAGCTCCTGACTGGTATTTGATGTCTCCTGAGCGGAATGTTTGACAGCAACTACAATTTCACGCAGATTATCGATCATGGTATTAAAGGCATCTGCCAGCACTCCTATTTCGTCTTCCCGTTTAATATCAGATTTAACAGTCAGCTGGCCTCCAGCTACTGTAGTAGCAATTTCTGCCAGTTTTTCCAGTGGAGAAGCCTGACTGCGGGCAATAAAGAAGCTAACTACAGCAATCACCGCAGCAAATATGATGGCCAGAATGATCATAATATTGCGCATTCCGATAACACCTTCAAAGGCCTCTTCATAGTCAATCTCCACTATCAGGCCCACAGGTTGATCACCCATCATTGTAACTTCCAGTGCTCCCAGCACCTGATTTCCCAGGTAGTCTGGATACTCATCAGTCTCATTAAAGGCCATATCCCCTCTTCTAATAGGACCTGAGAGCAGTTCAACAGCCCTGGTATTTACGCTCTCCACCAGAGCAGCACCATCCCTAAAGGCCCCCAGCAAGGTATTGGTTAAAAGCAAACCACTGGCATCAATTAGATATGAGTCTGCTGTCTCTCCCAGTTCATTAAGACCATCATGAACAATATGATCAATATCATCCTGATTCATAAGCAGATTGACTGTGCCAATAATCTCACCCCTTCTTCCCTCAGCAAAAATTGGAGTGGAGATAACCATACAGTTTTCATGGATTACATCAGAGAAAAAGAGCTCTGACCATCTGGTCTCTCCCCCAAGAGCCCCCTGGATATAATCCCGGTTGTATAAGTTTTCGTTCATCATGATTTCATTTGTACTGTACACAACTCTCCCCTGTGGATTGGTGAGAAATAATATTTCATAACCGTACTCCTCCAGGACCACCGTTGTCAGCTGATTGAGAATATCTTCTCGCTCAGGCCATAAATAATGCGAAGTGTCCCAGTTTACACCCTCCAAAATATTCATGCTCTGATAAACATCACGGGTAATAGCCAGTACCCTGACATCTCCCCCTCTTTCAGTATAGTAATTTTCTAGCTCATAATTCGTCAAACCAGCATACATATTCATGGCAGCATAAACCTCATCCCTGATCTCATTGCTGGACTGTTGATAGGCAATAAAACTAACAGTCATCACAGGAATTAACCCCACCAGCAAAAATAGTATTATATATTTAACCTTAAGGTTCATTTTCATAGCTCGATCGCTCCCTGGAATTAATTTTATTTTATGAAAATATATTTATAGCATTAGGAATAATGAATTATTCCTAATGCTTATTCAGCTATCTTTATCTCTTCCAGCTCCTCAGAAGAAAAGATCTGATTTAGATCAAGTAGAATAATCAACCTTCCATCCAGTCTGCCTATTCCCTGAATATAATCACCATGGATGCCTGAGATTCGACCAGGAGGATCCGATATGCTGTCAGCATCGATCCTGATTACACCAGAAATAGAATCAACCATTATCCCTGTCTTCATTTCTGCAATATCAATAATTATTATCCTGGTCTGATCATTGATATTACCTTCCATATAAAACCTTTTTCTGAGATCAATGATGGTTATAATCTCTCCCCTGAGATTAACAATGCCCTCAATAAAATCCGATGACTGTGGCAGCTCAGTAATACCCTGCATCCTGACTATTTCATGAGCCCTGGTGATCTCAATACCAAACTCTTCTCCATCCATATTGAAAATGATAAACTGGTTCTCTTCACTCAATTTTAAGCCCCCTTCTTTACTTTCTTCCCTGTTCTCTCTAAGGGGCACCGAACCCCAAATCCTAATCTTTAATCAAAATAAAAAAACTGCCGGGCACATACTCTAACCACAGGACAGAAAAATAATTAATACTTTTTTCGGTAGTCCCACCACCTTTATTGTTTAGGTCGGCAACTTTGCGCACCTGTATACCCTTCAGGTTTGCCCTTTCGAAAAGTATTGATCTTGTTATTTTATTTAACAAATAAAATAAACCTTAGAGAAAAATATTTCCCTCAAAACAACTAACAATAAACTGGTAATATATTTTATTATTACCTTTATTGAATATTTATATAATATCATATTAATTATAACAAAACAAGTAGTATTATCAGTATTTTATTCAACAATTTTGAAAAATAATTATATAAAGAGACTTAGCCTGTCATCAGTAATGGAAAGTCCAATTGATGATAAATCATCACAATGCTATTGCTTGCTACTCTAATTATATAACCATCATCAAAAATAAAACTGAAGCATGATACTCCCTTGCCCAAGAGAGAGCTTCTGCAACAGTTTTATCAGCCGCTATTCATCCACCAGCAAACAAAATTTGCAAGTGGACTTCTTGTTAAAGTGAATTATAAAAACACATATATTCCGAAAAAACTAAACATCTAATACTTCATCTTCCTCCAGCTCCTGAAGCAACAGCACTGACCCATACAGGTTACCCTCCTCATCTCCAATGGGAGCTGCTTTAACCCTAACTGTAGTTAACCGCTGGCTAACTAAGATAACAGCCTGACCGGTGGTTAGTTCTCTAACTCTACCACTGGAGATAAGATTGATTAGATTATCATCAGCCTGTTCCTCTCCCTTCGGGGTTCTCATTAAAGAACCGGGAAAGCTACCAAGAAGTTCCTCTTTGTTCTTTCCCAACAACCTGCAGACCCTGTTGTTGATAGAGGAAATCCGTCCTTCTTCATCAGTGATTATTATTCCACCCTCCAGGCTTTCCAGCAATCCCTCCAGACTCCTCTGAATACGCCTTTGATGAGAAATGTTTGTGAATGAGGCCACCAGAGAAGCATTATTAGGGGAAAAGGCTCTTACTTCAAACCATCCACCAGGTGGTTGGAGATAAACCTCACAGGACACTTCCCCATCATTTATAACCAGCCGATTGAAGCTGGAGACTAATTGATCGTTAAAGATATCAGAGGCTTTTTCCCCTTTAATATCTTCCAGCATCATTCCCAGCTCCGCCTCAAAGGAAGGATTAACCTCCAGTAGCTGATAATCAGCAGCTGTTCCCTGTTCATCATTCATAATTTGGAAACGAGCAAAGGCTTCAATTGCTCCATGAAAGAGCTGTTCAATCTTTTTCTCTCTCAGGGATAAAGCCCTTTTTTCCCGCAGGATATCAACTGGAAATCCAACCAGTAAGGCAGTTAAAAGGGAAGCAATAAGCCAGGCAGGCAAATTTAAAAAACCTGCTGCTGCCAGATAGTAATTGAGCAGACCCAGCACTAAGAGCCAGCCACTGGCCAGCACCCCTCCCTTAAGCCCACTGTGTAGAGAGGAAAAACCTGACAGTAAAACAGCCAGCAGCAGTCTGAAACTAAAGGAAAGGGAAAATAGAAAAGAGAAAGCAAAGATAATCCAGAAAAGAGAAAGCATTATGGTAAAGACAGATATCCCCTTTCTACTTTCTGCAGCTCCCATTACCTTCATTAATTATCACCCTCCATACTGTTGGACACCGAATAAGAACTAACTCTCCAGTCCAGCCAGTCAAGCTAAAAGCTTCCCTTGAACTGGATGTATGCTATTAGCATCAAATTGACAGCCCCGGCTATTAAAGGTATAATTAATATAAATAATTATCCTTCCTAAACAAATTTTTTTGAAAAGGAGAGAACAGATGGAAAAAAACCTTTCATCAGCTCAAATTAAGGCACTGGATTTTGAAAGAAGAGGAGTAAAGATGTACCTTGAGGCAGCTAAAAAGACCACAAACCCTCTGGCCAGAAGACTCTTCTATTCACTGGCCAAAGAAGAGATCGATCACATGACCTTTATTGAAGATTTAAAGGGAGAAGACCTTAATGTAGAAGAAGAAATAATCGAAAGCAGGATTAAGGAAATATTTTTTAGTCTGGAAGAAAGGGAGATTAAAAGAGATAGCGACAATGTAGAAGCCCTGGAAGGGGCCATCAAAATGGAAGAAAAAGGCAAATTAATGTATATGGAGCTTAGAGATAATTCCACTACAGAAGAGGAAAAAACCTTCTATTCAAAGATGGTTGAAGAAGAAGACCATCACCTCAGCTCCTTACAGAATGTCCATAGCTACCTGACAGATTCAGCAGACTGGTTTCACAGTACAGAGAGCAGTACCTGGAACTGGATGAACATATAAAGGTAAATAGTTCTCCATACAGTTCAATACTATATTCAAGGCCATACTGAACTAAAAAACTCCAATACAAATTTTATACCTCTAACAGCCCTTTGTGACTCAATCCAAAATTAATTAAGGAGGAAAAAATATCATGAATCCCTATCGCTGTCAGCTCTGTGGCGAAACATATCTGGGCTCATATGAACCAGACCGCTGTCCCTTTTGTGGTGCCTCAGGAATAATTCTACTTCCCCCGGCCCTCTGGGTTGATTATGGAGAGGTAGAAATGAGTGAAAAAAGCAAGGAAAACTGCAGACAATCTCTACAGCTTGAGGTAAATAATCAGGCCTATTATCGCCTCTGTGCAGAGAAATCAGAAAACAGAATCAACCAGTCCATCTTCAAGCGGCTGGCCAAACATGAAGGAGAACATGCGGAGCTGGTAGCAGATATGCTGGGGGAAGAGGAACCGGAACCAGAAGAGCCCAGCTGCCCAGAAAGTGATAGTGAAAAGTTTGCCGCCGCCCACCAGAGAGAAAACAGAGCCATCAACTTCTATCTGCAATCAGCTGAAGAAGCCCAGCAGGCAGGAGAAGAGCGTGTGGCCTTTGTCTTCCGCTACCTTTCAGAGGTAGAAAGTGAACATATGAAACTATCGAATCTACATCAATAATTATCCATCACTTTCAGGGGGTAATTACTGTTGTTTTACCCCCTGAAATTAAAAAATGAGAGGAGGAAGAATATCCCTGGAGATACTATATTCCAGGATATCAACATTGGATACCCAACTACTATTTCTGGTGCTTAGACCGAAAAGTGAAGTGTACAAAATGGCCAGCGAATTACAGCGAAAAATTGCATCCCACTTCAACCTTTACCGGCAGCTGCCAATGCTGCATGTTACCATGTTACAAATGTCAGGCCCGGTGGAAAATAAGATAATCCAGAAAGAAATAATTGATATAACCAGCCAGGTGATTGCAGATGCTCCACCGGTAATCCTGATTACCTCTGATTTTAAATGCCTGTCAATTTCAAACCGAGCCCTGACCCTTAAATTGAAAAAAACACCCTCCCTGTTAGTTCTGAGCAATAAACTCAAAAAAGCATTAAAAAGTATAAGCAAAATTAAGCTGATAACCAGGCCAAGCGAGGAAGAAATATTTCATATTACCATCGCCAGCAGTCTTTTTTCATCAAACCCCTGGACCGAGGCATCCTATAATGAAGTCTGCAGCTTGCTGGAAAGAAAAAAGACTGGAGTTAAAAGCAAGACTCGCTGTCTCCAGCTGTGGCGTCCACAACTTAAGCCACAGGAAGCCATTATCCACAGCTTCAAGCTGGGGGAAAGAGAGTAATATCTTAAAATAAAAAAACAAGCCGTACCGAATAAAGAGTTAACAGCATAACCGGCCTTCACAATTTTTGCATTCTGTGCAAGGAAAAACCAATTTAGAGGTAAAAAAATAACTCTAAAAAGGTCTACAGATAAACCCATTACTCCTCTTTTTCTTCCCTGGGCAATAATTCTTCCCATAATTGGACATCAATACCAGAGGCCTCAAGGTTTTCTCTCCTGATCTCGCTGTAAACCTCCTCCCGATATATCCTTATTTCGGAGGGAGCGCTAATACCAAGTTTAACCCGATTTTGATCGATCCCTAGTATCTGGACTTCTATTTCATTGCCAATGATAATCTTCTCATCCAATTTTCTGGTCAGTACCAGCAAAAGGTTAACCCCCTCATGCGCTCTGCAGGCTGCCCTTACTTATCCTGTATTTTATTTTATACTCCTCGTCATCAAGAACAATTTGCAGACCCTTCTTTTTCCTCCTGTTGAGAAGAATAGGACCCTTAAGGTTAATGGTAATATCGTCACTTGCTCTCAGATTAACCGTCACCAGAGTAAGCAGTGAGGATTCATCCTCCAGCTCTAAAAGCTCTTTCTCATGCTTATTTAGTGTAAACTCATAATCCTCAACAAAGTTCCAGGGATCAGTAACCACCAAAGCCAGCTCTGGTGTCTCTACTGACTGTAACCAGAAGAGTGGTAGTTTATCACCCTGGCGGAAAAGGATAAAACCCCTGTCCTGCTCAAAGCCAATCAGACCCTGAACAAACTCAAAGATCTCCTCTTCTTTAATCTTTATGATGCCAAAACGTGTTGTCTGAAGCTCCAGCATTAGGCTCTCCCTCCTAAAAGGAACCATCAAAATTTCTGCCCGGCAGACTGATCTCCAGCTCCGGTTTCTGCATTAAGTAGGCTCTCACCCTGCCCCATTCAAAGCTGCCTTCACCCTGATAGGGGGAAGTATTTAGATCAAGTTCTCCCCTGCTGTAATCCATCTCCAGCTGGCCGGGTAAAAACTCCACCTCTGCACCCCTCTTATAACCAAGATTGACCTCAACATCCCCCTCAAAGCTCTTCATCCAGTAAAGAGAAGAAATAGTATTACCATCTTCTATACTGGCCAGGTAATCACCATCCCTGGCAATACTGGCGATGGCCTCCAGGCTCTCCTGCCGCGAATCATGGAAGGCCTTTTCCCCCAGTGCAGGAGGTTTGTAGAGACCTATATCCTCATAGTGGTCTTTACTTTCTACCCTAAAAGAACCCAGATCACTATCTATCTCCAGCTGGGCCCTGCTCTGTCTAATCTGAAATGAAGCCGGACCCTGACTGAGCTGAAACCTGGGAGCCTCTATCTCCAGCCCCAGAATCCCCCGTTGGAAATCGATTTCCAGCTGCATCTCATTCACCACCTACTGGAGAAAATCTACCAGCGAGGGCTGAATAATCCTTGCTCCACTGGCCAGTGCAGCCCGCTGCACTGTCTCCTGCATTTTCAGCTCCATGATTTCCTCAGCAATATCGGCATCTTCAGTTTTCGAGAGTACAGTCTCCAGTCTTAGTTTATTATCCTCAAGGCGATTTTTATTCAGGTCAAGCCTGTTAACCCTGCCTCCCATGGTCGAACGATAAGTTAATACCCTGTTGAGCATCTCATCCAGGCGCTCAAGGTTATTACCACCAAGTTCCTGTACCCGGTAGTCAAAGGAGATTTCGCCATCTCCGGGCTCTTCCATAGTCAGAGAAATTGTGCCATCATGGGTCAGATTATCATCAAGGTTAAAGAAATTTAAGTCAAACTGATCCTGATCCATAAAACCCTGGGTAAAGTGAAAATTATGTTCCAGCTGTCCACTCGAAAGCCTGACCCTGGTATAGTCCTCCCCATCTGCTACAGCCCCGGAGAGTGAAAGATGAACCATATCACCAGCTTCAAACTCGCCCTCAGCTATTCCACCCAGATCCTCTCCGGCTGCAATATTCAGATCCTCGGGACCACCAAAATCACTGGCATCAATATTTAGAATATCAGCGTCTTCATCTGCACCCAGATCCAGTTCATACTCTCCCTCCAGCCAGTGATAGTTTCCATCCCCATCATAGAGATGGCCCCTGACCAAAACCTGCAGGCTGTTATCATCAACATCAATACCATCCTCTAAAACTGTCATCTCCAGTGAACCGCTGTAGGGAGAATCATTATCAGACCCGGCGTTTATTAGACCCCCAAAAAAGGTCTCTCTGCTTCCACTGAGCAGGCTATCGACTTCGGTGGCCTCTGCATCTACCTCCCCTGTCAAACTCTCTATAGCAAGCTGATAGTCCCCCTCCTTCAAGCCTTCAGCATCAATGGCTGTTACCCCTGTTTCCTCATCTATATTAAGACTCTCTAAATCTATAGTTGGCCTCTGCCTGAGATTATCTGCTATCTTATCAAGTATTGAAATCACACTGTCATCTTCGGCAGTTACAGAACTATCTCCAAAGACTTCACTACCGGGAAGGTTAATCTCCATATAGTTGCCAGGCGCTATTTCAAACATAAAGGAGTTACTATCTCCCTGGTAGGAACCATCCTGGTCAAAGGGTTTAGTACTGGTCTTTTCACCGGAAAAAATATAACGGCCGGCATAGGAGCTGTTGCCAACCTGCAGCAAATGATCCCTCAACCCATCGATCTCAGCTGCAATGCCCTCCCTGGAAATCTGATCATGGGTCTCATTGGCTCCATAAATAGAGAGTTCTCTGGCTCTAAGCAGCACCTCAGAGGCATCAGACAGAGCTGAATCAGTATTCTCCAGCCAGGTCAGGCCATCTTCAATATTGCTTCGGTACTGATCATTCCTGATCAGCCCTGAATTAAATCCCATGCTCTTTCCGGTTCCTATTGGATCTTCCCCGGGAAAACTGAATTTTTTCCCGGAAGAAAGAGCCCGGTTGGACCTTTCCATCAGCTGCCTGTTCTTATCCAGGTTTCTGAGCAGGTTCCCGATCATCATATTATTGGTAATCCTCATTCTTCTTCACCTCAATCAAAGCTGTTATCTGATCAGACCATTGACCACTGTGTCCAGAAGCTGATCAGTAACGTTAACCAAACGGGCAGCGGCATTATAGGCATGCTGGAACTTAATTAA
>CAZXKH010000032.1:0-11105 GCA_964641385.1 uncultured Clostridia bacterium
CTCCAGCTGCATTCTGTTGAGAAAAGAGGAGGTAAAAAATCTAATTAAACTTCTTTCCAGTGGACCAACCCCCTGGGCCAGAAATATTAGGGGACGACCCATTAACCTGGAAAGGGCCATAATTCCCATATAATATGCACAGCTCTTAGAGCTGGTAACATCCTGTAAGAGGCTGCCTCCCCCGCTGAAGACCAGGGTGGATCCCAGGATCTGCCCCAGAATAGAGAGAGGGTTCATTCTGGGAACTGCCGAAACCCCATGCTGTTTTTTTGTTAGTTCTGGATGGGCTGAAAGCACCACCGGCCAGAGCTGTGGAAACCTGCTTCTGGTCTCCTTTAAGATACCAGCCAGGACTGCCTCATCACCCAGATTACCAAAACCATAGTAGCCAGAAATTAAAACTCTTTTCTTCATCCCTGACCCTCTATTCCCCGTTTAATTGGACCCCATCTCGCCTGCAAATTGAAGAGGACAAAGAGCAGCAGGCTGCCCAGGAGAACGCCCAGAAGGAGTCCTCCACCAACTCTAAGCAGTGAGATACGCAGTGGGGTATGGAGGTGAGCAAAGCTGTTAACTATACTCAGCTGACCGATGCTGCCCAGTACCAGCAGGGGAAGGATCCAGAACCTTTTCCAGCCCCTGACCAGCAGCAGTAGCATCAGCAGGGGATGCCCCAGCAGAAATTCCTTGAACCTGGGTCGAACCAAAAGCACCGACTCCAAAAACTCCCTGAACCAGATCTCCAGCCGGGGAACGGGAACCAGAGGGAAGTTACCCGTCCGGGCCAGGTAGATAAAGATCCCCAGGGGGATAACCAGAAGCAGCCCCAGATGAAAAAAACGAAAGGGAGCCTTTAAAGCCTTAAGCAGATCTTGGGGTGATCGGATATTGATCCCCCCCTGATGAAAAAGAAGGGCACCGGTAATTAAAAAGAGAGGCAGAATAAAGGCCAGTTTTATTCCCCGGAAGTATTCAATCTGCATTAAAAAAGTAAGATCAGATAAAAGGCCGGCAATAATTACTGCTCCGGCCAGCGAAAAAAGGGTTGCCTGTAGTAGTGCTCGCAGGCTCTTCCGCCAGAGACTCCAGTAATCGAAGTTATCCTGTGGTTTTTTGATCAAAGAATGGTAAAGAGTTAAGACTCCCCAGGTGGGAAAGATAATGGCTGCCAGTAAAGCCATT
This sequence comes from uncultured Clostridia bacterium, assembly GCA_964641385.1. Taxonomy (GTDB): domain Bacteria; phylum Bacillota; class Halanaerobiia; order CAZXKH01; family CAZXKH01; genus CAZXKH01. The sequence goes on from CAZXKH010000032.1 coordinate 1,183, forward strand.
GCCTGGCGGTTTAAGAGAGAATAACCGGCCACCAGACTGATAATCGATAACAGAATACCCGAGAACAGAAGATAGATAAGCAGTCCTTTCTTCCTGATAAACTGTGAAAGAAAGAGAATCAGAGCCGCCCAGACCCCTAAATTGAGGAACAGAAGCATGGGTGTTGAAAGAGATAGAGGAAAGAAGGGCTCTGCCGGCCCCAGGCTATAACCCTCCTCCAGCAATCTGTCCACCAGCTGCTGGATAAGGGTGATGTTTGACTCCAGTGGATAATCACCTGCCTCCTCGATAATGGGGCGCAGGTACAGAAAACGAACATTTCTCTCCCTGATAGCCCTTATGTAACGGGAAATGATCCTTTCAGCAGGAAGAATTTCCATCTCTCCCTGCTGTAAGCTGTGAACCCTGATCACTCTCTTCTCAAGGCCTCTGGCCAGTTCAAAAACCCCCTCCTGTACAGCCAGAAAGGGTTCAATAACACCCAGATAGTGATCCCCCTCTTCCATTAGTCTGGCCGTCAGCTCAAGATCAAGATCATGGCCAAAGGCCTCACTGCCGGCAAAAACAATGGTGCTCTGCTCGAAGGGAATACTGTCTCTCCAGACAGCCTCCAGATTATCCGCAGTATATAGATCATGGTTCTTTAAACGAGGTAGAAGGCGAAGACCATAGTCTTCCAGTTCCCCTCTTTCCAGCTCAAAACCCAGGGGCAGGCTAATTAAATCATCAGGAATCTCCTCCAGATAGAGAATACTGAAGTCTTCATCCTCCAGTAGCAGTGGTTCCTCCTCCAGTCTGATCTTTAAACCCTCCTGCACAAAGGAGAGCACAGAGGGTGAAGGAACAAAAAGAAAGAGGTCTTCATCAAAGTGAAAGTCCCTATCCTGCAGTAAGGGGTGTTTCTGCCCGGTGATAAGTGAAAGCTCACGCAGTCGTCTGCCGGTGGAACCGATGACCTGACCCTCCTGCATTAAGTAATTCAGGTCAGTATCGGTTAGGGCCAGAGAGGTAATACCAGTTGCTTCCAGATGGTTAAAGAGCTCCTCCCGGTCAAGGTCATGGGTATCAATTAATTTTTCCAGGCTCCTGTAATCAAAGGCCAGCTCTACCTGATTGTTATCCCCCTCTATGGCATCCCGCCTGATGAGTAGGGGAAGAGAAAAGAGCAGGGCCAGAACCAAAAGAATCAGCAATATTTTACGCAAGTCCTATTCACCACCATAGATTAATAGCCTGCCCTGCTCCAGCTCAACCTCTGTTAAATAGACAGGCAGGGGAAGCCTTTCCAGATCAAGATAAAAATCCAGTTCCTCCATAATATAATCAACTATTGCCTCCGGCAGCTGCATTTTTTGGAAAGAGAGAGAAAGAGGAACAAAGTCTATCCGGTGATGGTTCACTAGCTGAAAGGTGCCCTCCATTTCAACCTCCAGCTCAAAGCCATAGGCCTCAAGGATACCAGTCATCAGCACCTGATCAGGCAAGAGAGAAAGATTAAAGCTCATTAACCCGGGAAAGACTTCCTCCAGGTAGTTGTTCAGATCCTCTTCTTTGAGCACAACCTCCAGAAAGGTGTTTTGGCCCTCTATCTCCTCCAGGGGCTCACCCCACTGCCAGAGGGGAGGTAGTTGCAAATTGGCATATTCACCCTGCCATGATTCCAGTTCCAGACCATTGATCACCAGCTTGCTTCCCTCAACCTGTGCCCTATCAACCCTGCCCTTAAGAAGAAAAAGAGAGGGGAAGCTGTTGACCCTGAGGTCAAACTCACCGGCACTGTCCAGGGCCTGTAAAAAGAAAGCCTCCGTCCGCTGACTGAAATAGATGGGCAGTAAAAGCTCCATCAGTATTACCAGCACCAGGATAATAAGAACCGACCAGAATAATTTTCTGGACTTCAATGGACTGACACCTCATTCCTTTTCCCTTAGATAGGCCTGGATAAAGGGTTCCAGGTCACCATTCATAATCCGATCAACATCACCAACCTCCACCCCTGTACGGTGGTCCTTGATCAGTCGATAGGGGTGAAAGGTATAGGAGCGTATCTGACTGCCCCAGGCAATCTGTTTGTGATCCCCTCGCAGTTCCTCCAGCTCCTCCATCTTCCTGGCCTCATAATAATCAAAGAGTCTGGACTTCAAGATCTTTAAAGCACCCTGCCTGTTCCTGTGCTGTGACCTCTCGTTCTGGCACTGGACAGTAATCTTGGTGGGAAGATGGGTAATGCGAACAGCAGAATCAGTGGTATTAACATGCTGTCCCCCGGCACCACTGGCCCGGAAGGTATCAATGACCAGCTCCTCCTCATCGATTTCAATCTCCAGCTCCTCATCGATCTCGGGCAGCACATCAACAGAGCTGAAGGAGGTATGTCTCCTTCCCGAGGCATCAAAGGGTGAGATGCGAACCAGGCGGTGCACCCCCTTCTCCGACTGCAGGTAGCCAAAGGCATAATCACCCTCAATCAAAAGGGTTGCACTCTTGATCCCGGCCTCCTCCCCGGGCATAAATTCCAGGGTCTGAACCTCAAAGCCCTCCTTCTCTGCCCAGCGGCGGTACATCCTGAGCAACATTTCAGCCCAGTCCTGTGATTCAAGTCCTCCGGCACCGGGATGAATGGCCAGCAGGGCATTATGATCATCATACTCACCATCTAAGAGCATGGTCAGCTGCAGCTGATCAATCTGCTGCTGCAGCTTCTTTAAACCGAGATCGATCTCAGCCTTCAAAGAGTCTTCATCCTCCTCCTGACCCAGCTGAATCAGGACCTCCAAATCCTCCAGCTTCTCTATCAGTCCTCGGTAACGGGAGAGCTCTCTCTTAACCTGGCTCAGGCGCTTACTAACCTGTCGTGCCTGCTGCTGGTTATCCCAGAAGCCAGGCTTACTCATTCTCTTCTCCAGCTCCAGCCTCTCCTCTTCTTTATCTGCAGGGTCAAAGAGACCCCCTTATGTCTGCCAGATCACTCTTTACTTTTTTAACCCTATCCTCCAGCTGCTTCCATTCCATATTCATCTCCGGGCCTTAAATCCCCGGAGTCATCCCTCCCTGTTCTTTATAGTAGTCTACCTTCCACAGCACCGCTTGTATTTATTACCACTGCCACAGGGACAGGGGTCGTTGCGTCCCGGCTCCTCTTCCTTAACCACTGTCTTAACCCTGGTTTCACTGCTCTCTCCACCGGAGTCAGACATCTGATAGCTGCCATCAGAATCAAGGGACTGCCCGCCAAAGGGATCGGTGGCCTTACTTTTACGATCAAGATACATTTCCCGCTGATCCTCTCGTTCTCCCTCAGAGACAACCTGGATCTGATAGAGGTACCTGATCAGATCCTCCCTGAGCTGAGCCTTCATCTCCTCAAAGAGATCGAAGGATTCAATTCTGTATTCAGTCAAAGGATCCTTCTGGCCATAGGCTCGAAGACCAATACCCTGCCTCAGATCCTCCATTCCATCAAGGTGATCCATCCATTTCCGGTCAACAATTCTCAGAGTAAGATAGCGCTCCAGTCCGCGCATCCTCTCTTCACCAAGCTCCTCTTCCCGCTCCCGATATCTTTCCTCTGCCCTTTGATTCAGTTCTTCAAGGATCTCATCTGTTTTCAGTCCCCGCAGCTCTTCTGCTTTTAACTCCTCGGGGATAACAGCCAGGCCCTGGCAGTAATTTACCAGCCCCTCTAAGTCCCATTCATCGGGATGAAGATCCTGACTGATGTAGACATCAACCACTTCCTCCAGCAGGCGTCTGAGCATTCGCATAATCTGTTCTCTAAGGTTATCACCATAGAGGATCCGATTGCGCTCTTCATATATTACCTGGCGCTGTTTGTTGAGCACATCATCGTACTGGAGGATGGTCTTTCTGACATCAAAGTGATGACTTTCAACCTTTTTCTGAGCATTCTCAATGGAACGGGAAATCAGGTTATGCTCAATGGGTTGATCCTCTTCCATCCCCACCTTTTCCAGGATCCCGGAGAGGTTATCGGAACCAAAGATCCGCATCAGGTCATCCTCCAGTGAGACAAAGAACTGAGAGGAGCCGGGATCACCCTGCCGGCCGGAACGTCCACGGAGCTGGTTATCAATACGCCTGCTCTCATGGCGCTCGGAACCGATGATATGCAGACCACCAAGATCCGTCACACCTTCACCCAGAACAATATCCGTTCCTCGACCGGCCATATTGGTGGCAATGGTCACTGAACCCCGCTGACCGGCCTCCTTGATAATCTCTGCTTCCCGTTCATGGTATTTGGCATTAAGCACCTGGTGTGGAATCCCGCGTTTTTTCAGCCTGCGGCTTAAATCCTCACTCTTCTCAATGGAGATGGTACCCACCAGCATGGGCTGACCCTGCTGGTGCCGCTCCTCGATCTCATCTACAATAGCATTAAACTTGGACTCCCTGGATTTATAGATCACATCGGGCAGGGCCTCCCTGATCAGGGGTTTATTGGTGGGGACAACCACCACCTCCAGGCCGTAGATCTGGATGAATTCATCCTCTTCGGTGGCAGCAGTTCCCGTCATGCCGGCCAGCTTATCATACATTCGAAAGAGGTTCTGATAGGTAATACTGGCCATGGTCTGGCTCTCCTTCTCGATCTTAACCCCTTCCTTGGCCTCAATGGCCTGAGGCAAACCATCACTGTAACGACGGCCCTCCATAATACGACCTGTAAACTGGTCAACAATCTGAACCTGACCCTCCTTAACCACGTAATCTTCATCACGCTTCATCATCACATGGGCCTTTAAGGCCTGGTTTAAGTGATGGGTCAGTTTCATATGCTCTTCATCAAAGAGGTTATCGATCTTGAGCAGCTTCTCGGCCCTGGCACTTCCCTCCTCGGTAAGGGAGACCGACTTCATCTTCTCATCGACAGTATAGTCCCTTTCCGCTTTCAATCGGGGTACGATACGGGAGAAGCGGTAATAGAGCTGGGGTGACTGTTGAGTGGGACCGGAGATAATCAGTGGTGTCCGGGCCTCATCGATGAGAATACTGTCCACCTCATCCAGAATGGCATAGTGCATCTCTCCCTGCACAACCTGTTCCGGTTTAAGGGCCATATTATCACGCAGATAATCGAAACCAAACTCATTGTTGGTACCATAGGTTATATCAGCCTGATAGGCCTTTTTTCGCTCCTCATAGCTCATCCCATTTAAAATAACCCCAACCTCAAGCCCCAGAAACTCATAAATGGAACCCATCCATTCACTGTCACGACGGGCCAGATAATCATTAACGGTAATGATATGCACACCCCTGCCCTCCAGGGCATTTAGATAGGCAGGCAGGGTGGCCACCAGGGTCTTTCCCTCTCCAGTCTTCATCTCGGCAATCTTGCCCTCATGCAGAACCACTCCACCCAGAAGCTGGACATCGTAGTGCCGGAAGGATTCTTCGGTAGAGCGCTGGGCAGCTTCCCTTACTACAGCAAAGGCTTCGGGAAGCAAATCATCCGTCTCTTCACCTTCCTCGAGGCGTGCCCTAAATTCATCCGTCTTGGCCCTTAGCTGGGCATCAGTGAGCTCCTTCATCTCCCCTTCCAGTGCATTAATTGCATCAACCAGGGGCTGTATACGTTTCAGTTCCTTTTCATTGGGATCACCAAGGATCTTTTTTAGAAGTCCACCAAGCATACTCTTAACCTCCTGTAAAACAAAGTTAAACCTGATAAATCAACTATAGAAAAACATAAATCAGCTGTGGTTATTATAACACTTTTAAAGTAAAAACTCAAACCCCTGCCCCCGGGAAGAATGACTAAAATTGCAGTCAGCACAATTAATATGACCTGGAGGTTAATTCTTTAATCCTAAAAATAACAAAGGACCCTGCCCGTAAGACAGGGGCCTCTTCAGCTGCCAGTATTCCTTAACCGAAACCATTAACCGTGTAAAAAATTTTCCACCTCAAGGGCTGCTCTGGCTCCGCTGGCGGCAGCAGTCACAGCCTGCTGGTAATGGGGATCCTGAACATCACCGGCAGCAAAGACACCCTCCACTGAGGTTCTGCCACCTCTATCCGTGATAATAAAACCATGATCATCCAGCTCAAGCTGGCCCCAGAAGAGATGGGTGTTGGGTTGATAACCAATGGCGACAAAGAGTCCCCTGACCTGAAGTCGTCGCTCCCCTTCCTCAGCTTTGTTGTAGAGGAGAAGCTCCTTCAATTTGTTATCATCTGCACCCTCAATACCCCTGATTACTGTATCCCAGATTACCTGGATTTTAGGATCCTGGAAGACCTTCTCCTGCAGTAATTTACTGCCCCTCAGCTCACTGCGGCGGTGGATGAGGTACACCCGGGAGGCAAAACGGGTCAGAAAAAGGGCTTCCTCCAGAGCGGTATTGCCCCCTCCCACTACAGCAATCTCCTGACCTCGATAGAAGAAGCCATCACAGGTAGCACAGTAGGAGACACCCTTACCCTGCAGTTTATCTTCATCCTTTAAGCCCAATCTTTTGGGCAGAGCACCGGTGGCCACAATCAGGCTCTGAGGTTCATAGACCTCATCCCCGGCCTTTACTATCAGCTTTCCGGCTGAGAGCTCAACCTCTGAGGCAGTTTGAGAGCGAAAATCAACCTCAAAGTTTTCCGCCTGCTGCCTTATATTATTGATCAATTCAGCAGTGGCAATACCATCGGGAAAACCAGGAAAGTTCTCTATCTCAGTAGCATTGGCCAGTAATCCCCCGGGTTGTGGTCCTGTGAGCAGCACCGGCTCCAGGCCACCCCTTCCGGCATAGATTCCAGCCATCATACCTGCCGGTCCTCCTCCAAGAATTAATACCTTCATAAATAAACCCTGGTGGGACAGGTAGCAACCCGGCCCACCAGGAATATCCTCCTTTCCTGCTTCAACCCCTAAAAGGTGGGTTCAATCAGTCCGTAGTTGCCATCATTGCGTCGGTAAACAACATTAACCTCTTCCGTCTCGGCATTGGTGAAGACAAAGAAATCATGGCCAATCAGGTCCATCTGCATAACTGCTTCCTCCACTGGCATGGGCTTGATAGCAAAACGCTTGGTGCGAACAATCTTGGGACCTTCCTCCTCATCCTCCTGCTCATTGTTGCCCAGATTAAGCTCAAACTCCTTCTTCTCATCCCTGAGTTTACGATTAATCTTGGTTTTGTACTTTCTGATCTGTCTTTCTATCTTTTCAATAACCCCGTCAATTGAGGCGTACATGTCACCGGTCTTCTCCTCACCCCGAAGCAGCAGGCCATCAATGAAGACAGTTACCTCGACAATATGCCTTGTCTTTTCAACCTCCAGCGAAATCTGGGCCTCAACAAAGGCATCTTCGAAATACTTGCTAATCCGTCCCACCTTTTCCTCTGCATAGTTACGAAGTGCAGGAGTGATATCAATATTCTTGCCCCTAACAATAATTTTCATCCCCATCAACTCCTTTCTCATCATTATTATAAGTATTCGACAAATTGATCAGAAACTCCTCCCAACAAGATCCAGGAGCAATCATAACTCTTCGTAATATTATAAATATTTATTGGCAATAGAAAATTTGGCCTATCCAGTTGGATAAGCCAAAGGGTCTCTGTACCCGATACAAGGCAATAACTCTACCTTTTGTCTCTCTATTAGTAAAACCTTTACCTTATATTTAAATGGGTTTTATACTTATTCAGATCTTTACTACATTCTCTGCCTGAGGGCCACGGTCACCCTCTACAATCTCAAACTCTACCTCCTGACCATCATCCAGACTCTTGAAACCCTCTTCCTGAATGGCGGAGAAGTGAACAAAGACATCGTCCCCATCATCCCGTTCGATAAATCCATAACCCTTTTCAGTGTTAAACCACTTAACCTTACCTGTGTAAACCACAATTCATACCTCCTAATTTTGTTTAATAAGCCTGTGGCCTATTGACATCAATATATCACAGTCCCCCCTCCTTGTCAATAAAGCCGGTTATAAAAAAAAGAAAGGAGGATACAGAAACCAGAATCCCATTCCAATCTGCATTAACAGTACTTATCAGCCCCCCTCTGGCTGTTTATTTTGCATATTAATTCATTAATTATGAATAATTACTTGACAGGAGCCCTGGAAGATGGTATGATTTTTTTTAAGCTATCATCTGTAGAGAGAATTGAGAAGGAGGCAAAAAATGAAAGCAATACTTGTGCTGGAGGATGGCTTCCAGCTGGAGGGAAAGCATTTTGCAGGCCCAGAAGAGACAAGCGGTGAAGTAGTCTTTACCACCAGTATGACAGGGTACCAGGAAGTGTTAACTGACCCCTCCTACCGAGGACAAATAGTCACCTTCACCTTCCCCCTTATCGGCAACTATGGAGTTAACCCTGAGGACATGGAGTCAACAGGCTGCCACCCACAGGGAATAATTATCAGGGAGTACTGCCCCTTTCCCAGCAACTGGCGCTCCCGGCAAAGCCTGAAGGAACTGCTGGAGGAGGAGTCAATAATGGGAATTGAGGGAATTGATACCCGGGCCCTAACCCGCCACCTGCGCCGTTATGGCTCCCGCAAGGGTATCATTTCCAGCTCCCAAAAGACACCCTCCCAGCTCTTAAAAGACCTAAAAGAGAAAAAAGACCCTCTGGACCGGGACCTTGTCTCCCAGGTCACAGGCACCTTAACCCGAAGGGATCAAGGAACTGGCAGCCGGGTGGTGGTCCTGGACCTGGGAGTTAAATTTAATATCCTCCGTTCATTAAAGGCTATGGGTTGTGAGGTAACAGTGGTTCCCGCTGACACTTCTGCCCGGGAGATTATGGCCCTTAAACCCGATGGAATCCTGGTCTCCAACGGGCCTGGAGATCCCAGGAATTTGAGTTCAATTATTGGGGAAATAAAGAAGCTGCTGGGCAGAAGACCCCTCTTTGGAATCTGTCTGGGGCATCAGCTGATAGGACTGGCCCTGGGGCTTGAAGTCTACCAGCTTAAGTTTGGACACCATGGCAGCAACCACCCTGTCCGGGAAGTGGATACCGGTCGGGTGGAGGTAACCTCCCAGAACCATAATTACTGCCTCCACAGGGATAGCTTTCCTGCCAAAGGCAGCCTGAGAATAACCCACCTCAACCTTAATGATGGTACTGTGGAGGGTATGGAGGATAGAGAACAGGAGATCTTCTCCCTGCAGTATCATCCCGAAGCAGCACCTGGACCTCATGATGCCAACCATTATTTTGAAGATTTTCTACAGCTAATAAAGGGTAACTTGAATAATAAACAAGTTCAGTGTCAGGGGGCCTAAAATGACCAGTTCACGACGTACAGATATCGAGAGTATCCTAATAATTGGTTCCGGACCCATCGTTATCGGTCAGGCCTGTGAGTTCGACTATTCTGGTTCCCAGGCCTGCCGGGCTCTCAAGGAAGAGGGTTACAGAATTATCCTCATCAACAGCAACCCGGCCACGATCATGACTGATCCCGAGCTGGCAGATAGAACCTACATCGAACCCATCACCCCGGAGGTGGTTACCAGTATTATCGCCAGGGAAAGACCTGAGGCCATGCTCCCCACCCTTGGGGGCCAGACCGGCCTCAATATGGCGCAGGCACTGGCCGCTCGGGGAGTACTTGAGCAGTACAGTGTGGAGCTGATTGGAGCCAACCTGGAGACCATTGAAAAAGCAGAGGACCGACAGAGCTTTAAGAAAATTATGGAGGAAATTGGTCTGGACACACTGCGCAGCCGACAGCTCTCCTCCCTCTCAGAGGCCCTTGATTATGCTCATCAGCTTGGATACCCGGTCATCATCAGGCCCTGCTACACCCTGGGGGGAATTGGGGGTGGTGTGGCCCATAACAGAAAGGAGCTAAGGGAGATAGCTGCCAGTGGTCTTCAGAAAAGCCCGGTGAACAGAATTTTAGTAGAGGAATCGGCCCTGGGCTGGAAGGAGTA
>CAZXKH010000033.1:0-10904 GCA_964641385.1 uncultured Clostridia bacterium
GCTTTCTGCTGGCTGCACTGCCCACCTTTCTGGTGGCCAGACTTAGCCGTAGCCTGATGTTGACTGTTTTTGCCGGCATGTTTTTTCTGATGATAATGGGTCTTTTTTAGAGGATACATTGTTTATCCTGAATTTAGTAGTAGTTGGTGATAATTCTGGTCTATACTGGCAGGGACCGACCTTAGAAAAGCCAGGAAAGGGGGAAGGCACTTTTTTCTGTGCCATAACCAGATGACTGATCTTCTGGTGGAGCTGATTGAAGAGACCACCGGTTATACCTCTATGATTGAAAATTTAAATAATGGTGCCGGACAGCAGTATATTTATGATCTTGGTGAGGAGGCCTTGCCACTTTTAAGCCTCAGGATTAGAGAAAAACTTGGAGGACCACTGGTGGTTGTCACTGATAATCAGCAGCGGGCAGAGAAGATGCAGGAGAGCCTTCTGGCCTGTGGTTTTTCAGAGAGCTATACCCTTCCCCAGCTGGAAATAATGCCTCATGAGACCCTTGATTCCGATTTGACTCTAAGGGGTCAGAGAATGAGGGTACTAACGGGTCTTCTTAATAGCGAAGAAATGATAGTCTTTATCCCCATTCAATCGCTTTTAAGACAGTTTATTCTGCCAAAGACCTTCTCTTCTCTATTTATCGACTTTCAGGTGGGAGAAAGATTTAACCTGGAGGAGGTCAGTAAAAGGCTGACCACTATCGGATACAGCAGGGAGGCCATGGTGGAGACCCCCGGTGAGTTCAGTATCAGAGGTGGTATTCTGGATATTTATCCCCTTACCGTCTCTGATCCAGTCAGGATCGAATTCTTCGATGAAGAGATCGAATCGGTCCGATACTTCGATCAGGGAACCCAGCGTTCTCGCCAGCGACTGGAAGGGGTGAAAATAAGTCCTGTCAGTGAGTACGCCTTTCTCCAGCAGGGATTAGAAGAGGGGTTAAAAAGGATCGAAGAGGAGGCAGAGGAGAGCTATCAGAGCCTGATCAGACAGGGTCTGGCAGAGGAAGCAGAACAGCTGGAGGAAAAGATAGCCAGTGATCTGGATTTGTTACGGCAGGGTCTGCCCTTTGCCGGTTCTGCTAAGTATTTACCCTATTTTTATCACCTATGTCCTCTCTGGGATTACCTGCCTGGTAAAAGCTTTTTACTTTATAAACCGGAGAGAATTTTAAAGCGGGCTGAGACTTTGCTGCAGGAATTCAATGAACTGCAGGTCAGTCTGCTGGAACAGGGCAGTATTCTTCCCTCCTACCATGATCTTTTTCTGGATTATATGGATCTGCAGAGTTTTTTCCAGCAGCAGGTGCAGCTCTTAATTTCTGACCAGGAGGGGCTTGACTGGGATTCTATAGATTATTCCTATCCCCTTTCTTCTACTGAAGTAGAAAACTTCAGGGGGCAGCTGGAACTTTTACGTGAATCTCTTTCCCAACGTCTTGAGCAGAGATATCGTATTCTCTTAACAGTGGATGGCCAGAGAAAGGCAGAGCGCCTGGAGTCATACCTTCGAGAGCATGGCCTTCCGGCCTCTGTATCTTCTCTTCAAGGAGGGATTACAGCCCCGGGAGCGGTGGTTATATTACCTCAGAGCCTGGAGAAGGGCTTTGTGTTGCCAGAGGCTAAGGCAGCTGTTTATACCGAGGATGAGATCTTTGGTAATAAGCCAAAAAGGAAAAAGCGTCGGGGTAGAGAACTGGAAGAAGGGGTTAAACTTAAGAGCTTTGAAGAACTTGAAGTGGGAGATTTTGTGGTCCATGAAAACCACGGGATTGGAAAGTACCTGGGAATTAAGACCCTTGATGTCCAGGATTTTCAACAGGACTACCTTGTAATTAAGTACCGAGGTGCTGATAAGCTCTATGTTCCCACCGATCAGATTGATATTATTCAGAAGTATGTGGGCCTTGATGAACAGCTTCCAAGGTTAAACAAGCTGGGAGGTCAGGAATGGTCACGGGTTAAGAAAAAGGTTCAGAAATCTGTTCGTGAGATGGCAGAGGATTTGCTGGAGCTATATGCCCGGCGGGAAGTTAGCCAGGGCTATGCATTTTCTCCAGACACTGTCTGGCAGCAGGAGTTTGAAGAGGACTTTCCCTATCAGGAGACTCCCGATCAGCTGCAGGCTATCGAGGAGATTAAAGAGGATATGGAGGATGAAAGACCCATGGACCGTCTCCTCTGTGGTGATGTGGGTTATGGGAAGACAGAGGTGGCCATCAGGGCCAGCTTTAAGGCTATTATGGATGAAAAACAGGTGGCGGTACTTGTTCCCACCACTATCCTGGCCCAGCAACACTACAACACCTTTCAGGAACGCTTTGCTAACTTTCCAGTTACCCTGGAGATGCTGAGTCGTTTTCGCTCACCCCGTGAACAGAAGGAAATCCTGTCAAGGCTTCGGAATGGAAAGCTGGATATAGTTATTGGTACTCACCGTTTACTCTCCCGGGATATAGATTTTAAAGATCTGGGGCTTCTGGTTGTTGATGAAGAGCAGCGTTTTGGTGTTAGCCATAAGGAGAGACTAAAGGAGATTAAAGGATCAGTAGATGTTCTGACCCTGACCGCTACTCCTATCCCCCGTACCCTGCATATGTCTCTGGTGGGGGTTAGGGATATGAGTATTATTGAGACTCCACCTGAGAACCGCTACCCTATTCGCACCTATGTCCGTGAATACAACGATGATTTAATACGAGAGGCCATCAGGCGTGAGCTGAACCGTGGTGGGCAGATATACTATGTTCATAACCGGGTGGAGAACATTGAACAGATAGCCTCAGAGATTAAGAAAATGGTCCCTGAAGCCAGCATAGCTATTGGCCATGGACAGATGAGTGAGAGCGAGCTGGAGCAGGTGATGCTGGACTTTTTGGCCGGTGAGTATGATATACTGGTTTGCACCACGATTATAGAAAATGGCCTTGACATTTCCAATGTGAACACCATTATTATTAATAATGCACAGCGAATGGGGCTGGCTCAGCTCTATCAGCTGCGGGGTAGAGTTGGCAGAACAAACAGGGTGGCCTATGCCTATCTCTTCTATCAGGCCCAGCGGATCTTAAATGAAGATGCAGAGAAGAGGCTGAGGGCCATTAAAGAGTTCTCCAGTCTGGGTTCTGGTTTTAAGCTGGCCATGAGGGATTTAGAAATCAGGGGTGCTGGTAATCTGCTGGGAGCAGAGCAGCACGGTCATATCGCTTCTATTGGTTTTTCTCTCTACTGCAAGCTGCTGGAGGATACCATCAAGGAACTGAGAGGGGAAAGGGAAGAGAAGGTTGAAGAGGCAGAGGTAGAGGTTGAAGTAGATGCCTATCTTCCCGAGGACTTTATTCCTGATTCCAGACAGAAGATTGAGATCTATAAAAAGATTGCCCGAATCAGTGATGAGGAGGATGCTCTGGCCATCAAAGAGGAGTTAGAGGATCGTTTTGGTTTTCCCCCTGAACCAACCAGAAACCTTATTCAACTGGCCACTATCAGGTCCTATGCTACCCAAATTGGGGTCAGCGATATACGTGAAAGGGATCAAGCTGTCAGTATTAATTTGAAGGAAGATATCGGCCTGACCGGTGAGAACCTGATTGAATTGAGTCGGGAGTATCCCCGTCAGATCAAATTTAAGGCCTCTCGCAATCCTGTCATCAGGCTCAAGATAAAGGATCTTAAAGGTAACCAGAAGCTGTTAAGGATCTATGACCTTCTTAAATCTGTGGGCCAGAAGAAGAAAAAGTCCCCTGCCTGTTAGTATTTTTTCCAGAAAGTTCCCGTATTAAATCGGCAGCAGTGGTAAGAATAGCTGACAGGGAGTACTTTAACCAGAAACAATGCTCCCAGAAGGGGGGCACCAGACTTTAGTCAAAAAAGAATAAAATGTTCTCAGGGGATATATACTAAGAAGTAAGCAGACCACAGATAAATACCAAAGGAGGTGAATACTGGTTACCAGTACAGGGGATTGGGAGCCAGGAAAAGGATGAAAGCAACAGGAATTGTAAGAAGAATTGATGACCTGGGGAGAGTAGTAATACCCAAAGAAATTAGACGCACTATGAGGATCCGTGAAGGTGAACCTCTGGAGATCTTTGTTGATCGTGACGGAGAGGTGATTCTGAAGAAGTACTCTCCCATCGGGGAACTGGGAGAGTTTGCACAGGAGTATGTGGACTCTTTAGCGGAAGTGACAGACCATACGGCCTGTATCCTCGATCGGGACGTTGTTATTGCTGTGGCAGGAGCTCCAAAGAAGGAATACCTGGAAAAACCAATCAGTAGAGCAGCCGAAAAGGTAATGGAAGAGAGAAAGACTGTGATTATCAATGAACCAGGAGCCCACGCCTTTTGTGAGGGTTGTAAGGAAGAGACTGAAGACTGCAAATTCACCTCCACTGTTTTATCACCCATAGTAGCTGAAGGTGATCCACTGGGGGTTGTTGTCTTAAGTTCAAGGGAACACGGAATAGAGATGAGTGATCTGGAGGTTAAGCTGGCCAATACAGCTGCCGGTTTTTTGGCCAAACAGATGGAGCAGTAAACTTCAGCAAGCTGGAGATGAATGGTGGGTCTCCTTTTCGGGAGGCCCATCTTTCTATCATTCTTCCCCGGAGGAGGATTTTTGTTTAACAGCCAGAATAAATTATTCAGGGCAGTTATTTATTTCTTCTGCAGAACGTATTGATTAATAGAGAAGTTGCTGCAGGAGGGATGAAGATGGGATTTCTCCGGGAGACCCTGATTTTGAGCCTTGCCGGAATCCTGGTGCGCCTGCTGGGAGCCGGCTACCGGATTATTCTTCCCCGTCTTATAGGGGCCGAGGGAATTGGTATTTATCAGATGGCTCTGCCGGTCTATACTCTCTTACTGGTAATTGCAGTTCCCGGACTGCCATTGGCCCTCTCCAAGCTGATTGCAGAGGAGGGAGTCAGCCGGGAGGGGGGTGAAGTGGAGCTTCTCTTTTATGGAGCCCTGACAATACTATTTCTTTTGGGAATCATGGTTACTGCTGGTTTATGGTTGATGGCTCCCTTGATTGCTGGCAGAATACTGGGTGATGCTCGCTCCCTCTATCCACTGATGGTTACTGCCCCTTCACTATTTTTTGTATTTATTATGGCTGCCTTCAGGGGTTACTTTCAGGGTCAAAAGGATATGCTGCCCACTGCTCTTTCTCTGGTTATCGAACAGATGGTTCGTCTGGTAACTATCCTGGTTATTCTTTTATTACTCTCAGGTTATCCCCTGGAGTATATGGCCGGAGGAGCAGCCCTGGGCAACTTTACTGGTGCCCTGGCCGGTTTTATGGTGCTCTTTGTTCTTTATCTAAGACAGGAGGACAGGCCCGGTCATAGTCTGGGGCTTAAAAGGCTACCGGTTATTATATTTTCAGGACTCAGGCTCTTGCGGGTTTCAGTACCCATTTCAGTGGGTTCACTAATTATGCCCCTGATGGCACTGGTGGATGCAGTTATTGTCCCTCACCGGTTGCGTTTTGCCGGCAATACACTGCAGGAGGCCACGGCCCTCTACGGTCAGCTTTCAGGAATGGCCATGGCAGTCTTTTTCTTTCCCACAGTCATCAGTGGGGCGATGGCCATCAGTCTTTTACCCGTTATTTCAGAGGCCAGGGTGGCCGGGGATTACTTATTACTACAGCAGCGATCACGACAGGCTCTGCGTCTAATAATTCTGGTTATGCTTCCTGCTACCCTGGGAATGATGGTGCTGGCAGAAGAGATCTGTGCCCTGCTCTTTGGTTATCCTGCAGCAGGGATACCTCTCTTTTATCTCTCTCTGGGCTTAACTCTCTTTTCCCTGCAGGATGTCTGTGCCAGTATTCTTCAGGGCCTTGATCTGATAATGGTACCGGCAATTAATCTGCTGGTAGGCGCTGTCTTGAATGCAGGTCTTAATTATTATCTGACACCTCGTCTGGGAATCAGGGGAGCAGCCCTGGCTACTGCAGCAGGATTTATTATAGCCGGAATATTAAACTTAAGATCTCTTTCCCGGCAGCTGGAGTTAGGGATAAAGCCAGTTCAGCATCTTTTTATCCCCCTGATCTCTGCTCTGGGAATGGGAGCCCTTGTACATTCTTTTTATCAACTGGCAATCCCTTCGGAATTTATTATCTTCAACAGGGGGCCAGTAACATTAATGGCTATTTTAATTGGTATCGTCAGTTATCCCTTATTGCTTTTTCTGGGGGGTGGGATGAAGAGCAGTGATCTGGAGTCTCTTCCCTATATTGGACCTCTTCTGGCAGGCTGGTTGAATTATTTACCTTAGGGATCGAGGTCGAATAGAATGGTGTATAAGAAGCAGGGATTTATCAAAGGAGTCTTTGTCCTTACTGCGGCAGGTATCTTCAGCCGTTTTCTTGGTTTTTTTTATCGTATCCTTCTGCCCCGCTTGATAGGTGCCGAGGCGGTTGGCCTCTACCAGTATGTATATCCCATCTATACCACCATTCTTGTTGTTTCTCAGTCAGGGATACCCATTGCCATCTCCAAGCTGGTCTCGGAGAAGATGGCCCAGGAGAAACAGGCTGATGCCTTCAGGGTCTTTTCACTGGCCAGAAGGATGAGCATTGCTCTGGGACTATTGTTTTCACTGGTGTTGTTTTTTCTGGCCCGCCCGCTGACATCTTACCTCGATCCTCTGATCTATCCGGCTGTACTGGCCATAACCCCTGCCATCTTTTTTGTTTCTATCATGGCCACCTATCGTGGTTTTTTCCAGGGTTTGCAGACCATGCTGCCCACTGCCTATTCTCAGGCCACTGAACAGCTGATTAGGATGATTACCATTCTCAGTCTCTCCTATCTCTTGCTGCCCTGGGGTATTGAATGGGCTGCTGCTGGCGCTACCTTTGGTGCAGTAACGGGTTCTATTGTTGGTCTTTCTCTGCTGCTTTATCTGTACTGGAAGAAGAGGCAGGAGATTTCAGATTTTAAGCTCAAGAATGCTCATCGTAATCTGCCAGCAAAGAAGGTCTATCAGCGGCTCTTTTCTCTGGCCCTTCCGGTGACCTTTGGGGCTCTGGTGCTGCCCCTAATGGAGTTTGTAGATGTTATGGTGGTGCCGCGCAGGCTTCAGTCCATCGGTTATGATCTAAGTTCTGCCCGGGAGGTATATGCCATGTTTACCGGGATGGCTATGGTGCTTGTTCATTTCCCAACTATGTTTACCGTCTCTTTGGGTGCTACTCTGGTTCCCTCTATTTCTGAGGCCTATACCCGGGACAGGCTGGCCATGATCAGGCAGCGGACCAATACCTCCTTTCGTATGGTAACTATTATCACCCTGCCGGCAGCAGTTGGTCTCTTTCTGCTGGCAGAACCCATCTGTACCGTGGTCTTTGGAGAACCCGGGGCTGCAATTCCCCTCAGGGTTGTAACCTGGGGTATAATTTTTATTGGTTTTCAACAGACTACCACTGCCATTTTGCAGGGAATGGGTATGGTGATGGAGCCGGCCCGCAACCTCCTGCTGGGTGCAGTGCTCAATGCAGCATTAAACTATCTGTTGACAGGCATCCCTGCACTTGGTATTAGGGGAGCTGCCTTCAGTACTGTCTCTGGTTTCTTTGTTGCCGGTCTTCTTAACCTGGTTTATCTTCACAGGAGAATTGATCTGCGTTTGGATTTAAAGAGTATTCTATACAGTCCACTACTTGGGATTCTTTTGATGGGGCTCTTTCTACTGCTGGGTTTTTCTTATTTGCAGTCATTTTTTGCCCTTCTACTCGGGTTTTTAGCCTCCATTATGGAGGGGATCTGGGTTTCGGGCAGCCTTTTTCTGGTTAGCCGCATGGATTTTATTGTGTTGACGCTGAGCACTTTGATGGCTGTTTTATTGGGAGCATTAATCTATGCAGTGAGTCTGCTCTGGAATGGGGGTTTAAAGGAGAAGGAGATTATGATGATTCCAGGGGTTGGTAATCATTTAAATAGAATTCTGAAGAAAATGAAAGGCAGTTAGAGCTTCATAACAGATAAAGATACTAAAGATAAGGGTGATCTCTGTAATGGTTGAAGAAATATCTAGGCCTGAAGGTACATACGGATGGCAGGATTTAAAGCGGATAATGGAAATATTGCGCAGCCCCGAGGGCTGTCCCTGGGATCGGGAACAGTCTGCGCAATCATTAACTCCATCTCTGCTGGAAGAGGCATATGAAGTGCTGGAGGAAATTGAAGCCGGAAGTAAAGAGGGCCTCTGTGAAGAACTGGGTGATCTTTTGCTCCAGGTTTTTTTCCAGGCTCAGATAGCTGAAGAGGATGAAGACTTCAGCCTGGAAGAGGTGGTTGACGGGATCTGCAGGAAGCTGATCAGGCGTCATCCACATGTCTTTAGTTCTGCTGAGAAGAATAAAGGGCTAAACTGGTCCCAGATTAAGGCCCGTGAAAGGGATAAGGAGGGCTGTGAATCTATTTTGGCAGCTGTTTATTCCCGGCAACCAGCCCTGATGTGGGCGGAGGAGATCCAAAAAAAAGCGGCTGAAGTTGGTTTCGACTGGAAGGATTTTAGGGGTGCCTGGTCGAAATTTAAAGAAGAGGTAGCTGAAATGGAGTCACTGTTAAAATCAGGAACCGACAATGAAGATCGGCTACAGGAGGAACTGGGTGATCTCTTCTTTGCCCTGGTAAATGTATCTCGTTTCCTCAAGCTATCACCGGAGATGACTCTTAGACAGGCAGTAATAAAATTCATCAATCGGTTTAATTATATTGAAGCAAGGGTAACTGAAGAGGAGGATGACTGGGAGGATCTTTCCCTGGCTCTGCTTGAAGATTACTGGCAGGAGGCCAAGCGGGAGCTGCCAAAATAAGTGAGAGGTGGATATTAGATGTTAGGTATCTTTAAAAAATTAAGCATCATACTGTTAATCACAATTTTTTTTCAACCACTGATGATTGCCGGTGCACAGGATTTTGATGTCAATGCCTCTCAGGCCATTATCATGGAGGCCAGCACCGGCCAGGTTCTGTACGCAAAAAATATCGATGACCGGGTAGAGCCGGCAAGCCTGGTTAAGTTAATGAGCATGTTGCTGATCATGGAGGCCATAGAGGGCGGAGAGATAGAGCTGGATGATGTTGTAATGACCAGTGAGAATGCTGCCTCCAAGGGTGGTTCTCAGATCTGGCTGGAGCCGGGAGAGAGGATGACGGTAGAGACTTTATTGAAGACAGTGGCTGTTGTCTCCGCCAATGATTCTACAGTTGCTCTGGCAGAATATATTGCCGGAACAGAGGATAATTTCGTTAGATTGATGAATGAACGGGCAGAGGAGCTGGGGCTTGAGAATACTCAATTCGCCAATTCTACCGGTCTTCCAACTGACAGGGGGGAACAGTATATTTCTCTTCGGGACGCGGCAGAGATAGGACGATTGCTGGTTGAGTACCAGCTGGTGCTGGATCTCTCCTCTATCTGGATTGAATACATCCGGGAAGGTGCTTCCATGCTCAGAAACACCAATGACCTGATACACCATTATCCCGGTGCTGATGGATTAAAGACTGGCTGGACCAGTACCTCAGGCTATCATCTGCTGGGGACTGTTGACCGTGATGGTTTTCGCCTGCTCTCAGGTGTGCTGGGCACTGATAGCAATCAGATTCGAATGGAAGAGGTAATAAAACTCTTAAATTACGGTTTCAGGGCCTTTGAGTTTGCTCAGCTGGTTGAAGAGGGTGAGAATATGGGTGAGATAGAGCTTCCACTGGGTATAGAGGAAGAGGTGGAGGTAATCTCCTCTAAGAGCTTAGAAGTTGTTATTCAACGGGGCAGGCGAGGAGAAATTAGCCAGAGCATTGAATCTCATGATATCTCTGCTCCGGTGGAGAAGGGCCAGGAGCTGGGTGAACTGGTCTTTATGCAGGAGGAGCGGGAGCTGGGTAGAGTCCCTCTGCTGGCAGCAGAGGATGTCAGGAGGGCTGGCCTCTGGACCAGGTTTATGCGGTGGTTGCGGGGGCTGATGCTCAGCCTCTTTAGATAAAAAAATATGTCCCCCGGCCATTATTCAGCCGGGGGTTTTTTGTATGCCCGGCATGTTTGCTGAGCCGATGGGTTGAAAGAGACCCTGTTACTTTACCAACGGGAAGACAAGCAGTAGGCAAGGGCGTCACTGGTAACAGTGAGGTCTGAAGGAAGTTGAGGGGGAGCTAGTGATTAACCCTTGGCCTAAGAAGGCTGGTAACAGACCGGAGGGTAAAAACCAGGGGGGCATGGCATCAGATTGTGGTGGCCGGGATATCCGTAAGGAGATCTTTAAGATGCAAAGGGGAGGCGGAACAGTAATAATATGCCAGACCTAATTTGAGGCTATGACGGGGACTAGATAAGAAGGCTGAAATGTCAGAAAGGACGCTGACCTGGGGGTGACGAGCCGACTGGGTTTTGCGCCTGTGGGGCAGAGTATAATGGGGGAGTAGTAAGATTGCCTTTGGGCTAGAGACGCTGCATAACCTGTTAGAAGGAACTGCCACGTCATGGTATAGAAAAAGAGGTAGGGCATAGCGAAGGAGAGTTCAAGTTGAAGAAGTGGTATAGCTTAATTGACAAAGTATACCGTATGGAGAACTTACAATCTGCATACAAGGCCGTACGTCAAAACAGAGGAGCTCCGGGAGTTGATGGGGTTACTGTAGAGGCCTTTGGGCAGAATCTACAGCAGAATTTAGAGCAACTACAACATGAGCTCAAGGCTGGCACATATCAACCCAAGCAATTACTTAGAGTGGAGATACCAAAGGAAGGAAGTAAAGAAAAGAGGAAATTAGGGCTGCCAACTGTTAGAGACAAAGTGGTACAGCAGGCGCTGCTAAATATTCTGCAACCCATATTTGATCCTGGATTTCATCCATCGAGCTATGGATATCGTCC
>CAZXKH010000034.1:0-10875 GCA_964641385.1 uncultured Clostridia bacterium
TTAACCCCCTTAGACCTTAATTATAGTTGCAGGCAATCCTGATAAAATATGTTCCAGACAAAAGTGTAACAGCACCAATATTTTTTTGAAGGAATTTTTAAATCTGTATTGAATAAATACTACAAAGTATATTGCCGACAATCAACAATATTAATAACTATAATTGTAATCAAAATAGGAGGAATACTATTAATGAACTCCAGCTTGAAGATGTATGCTGCTCTGGAAGGAAAAAAGCTCGATCATTTTCCCGTTGTTGCTCCTTACCTATCACTTTTTTTAAGGGATCACTGGGAGGATATAACAAAAAAGCCCAGCTGGAAATACCATCAATGGATGCTTTCTGAACCCTCAACTCACTGTCAGGAGTATTTAAATCTTCATCAACAGCTGGCCTTTGACTGGGTTAACCCCAACTGGGCGTCCACACATGAAGCAAGAAGAAGATTAAAGGTGATTCGAAAGGAAGGTGATACTTATATTTACCATCAAGGTAAGGATACCTACACCAAGCAGCCGGAGAACCTGCATCATTTAACTGCTCCCCCCAATGAAAAATCTCGTGTTCATGATCAGCAAGATATCGATGAGCAGGTAAGGATTCTGAAAGCTCATGAGATAGATGAAAGGGGAGAGCTGGATTATATTCGGGGGGCGGTAAAACTATTGGGAGATAGCCATTTTATTGCAACAAACATCTCTGCTCCCTTTTACCAGTGCAGTGAGTATGTTGGTCTTTCACGGCTCTTTACTCTTTTATATGAAGACCGTGAATTAATTGAATATTTGAGCAACAGACTGCTGGAGGGGATTATTGAGAGGATCAGGGCTCTGGCCAACACCGGGATTGATGGTATTTATGTTCAAAATGCAATGACTACTTCGGATATGATCTCTGTTGAATTTTTTGAGATCTTTGTTATGCCCTACCTGGAGGAGATAATTAAGGAGGCAGAAAGACACAATCTAAAGACAGTTCTTTATTTCTTCGGTGGGGTTGCAGACAGAATAGAACAGATTGTATCTCTTGGTGCAGATGCCATAAACTTTGAACCAAGCATGAAGGGCTATGTAAATGATATAGCTGATATTGCCCAGAGGATTGGTGATGATACCTGTCTCTTTGGGAATATAAATCCCTATACTGTTATTGAGCTGGCGGATGAGGAGACACTTGCAGAAAAAATAAGAGAACAGATTTCAGTAGGGCGCAACCTCTGTCAGGGAGGTTTTGTAACCAGCACCGGCACCAGCCCGATAACTCCCGGGACTTCACTGGCCAGAGTTAAAAAATATATTGAGATTGCTGCTGGAAGCTGAGTAATGTTAACTACCTTCAGCAAACAAAGTTTGTAAGTGGATTTCTTGCTGAAATAAGTTAAAATATATCATTGAAATGGTGAATGGAGGTGGTAGTAGGATAATCGATCTGTTTTATGGTCAGTTTTTTTCTTTACTAAGACCAAACTACAAAAAAGGAGAGGATTTGATGTTTAAAGAGAAAAGATGGAAGGTTATGCTGGTGCTCTTTTTGGCGGTATCCTTTCTTGCTGCCGGTGCATTCCAGGCCCATGCAGCGGATGATGTAATTCGAACCAGAGCCAGGGGTGGACATGATATTTCAACCCTTGATCCAGCACATATGGTTGGGAATGAGGAGAGTAATATCATCTTGGCCATCTACTCAGGCCTGGTAAGGTTTGATCCTGAAACTTCAGAGCTTGAGCTGGATGCTGCCGAGGAGTTTGAAATCAGTGATGATGGCCTGGTAATTGAATTTAAGCTTAGAGAGGGCATTCAGTTTCATGATGGATATGGAGAAATGACAGCTGAAGATGTTAAGTTCTCCTTTGAAAGAATCATAGATCCCGAACAGCAGTCCGAGTATCGAGATGATTTTGCTACATTAAACAGAGTGGAGGTTACAGGCAGGTATAGTGGCAAGATAATCCTTGATGAGCCTTTCCCGGGCCTGTTAACCAGAACCCTTCCCATGCAGAGTGGTTGTATAGTTAGTAAAAAGGCTGTAGAGGAGATGGGTGATGACAGGTTTGCCACTAACCCTATAGGATCAGGGCCATACTATTTTAGCGAATGGCTGCCAAACCAGCTTGTTATCCTGGAAAGGTTTGATGATTATTTTGGGGAACTACCTGACTTTAGAGCAGTAGAAATTTTCCCCATTGTAGATGAGATGGCGGCAGAGCTATCCTTTGATCGAGGAGACCTAAATGAGACCCGTATTTCATTAGAATCAGTGGACAGGTATCGTGCAGAACCGGATGTTAATGTTAATGAATTAACTACTCTCCGCTATCACTGGCTTGGTTTTAATATGGCAGAGCCTCCCTTTGATGATGTCAGGGTCAGAGAGGCAGTTAGGTACGCGGTGGATGTTGATGAGATACTGGCCGGTGCTTACAACAATGTGCCAGAGAGAGCAAATGCCATGATTGCTGAAGGTGTTATGGGGTACTGGGAGGATGCTCCTGAGTATCAGGTTGATCTGGAGAAGGCACGGGAGTTACTGGCTGAGGCAGGTTACCCCGATGGTTTTACAACAGAGATTGTAACCTATGAGCGTCCCACACACCTTAACTCCTGTCAGATTGCACAGCATCACTTAAGAAGGATAGGCATTGATGCCGAGATAAAGATAGTTGAACACGGTGAGGCCTTTGAATATGTAGGGCAGCAATCACATCCAGGCATGCACTTTATGAGCTTTACCCTTACCCTTGATCCTGGTTACTGGACGGAGTGGTTTACCAGTGATCAGGTTGGTAGCTGGAACTACTGGAAGTGGTCCAATGAGGAATTCGATCAGCTGCACCGGGAGGCAAATGTAACCATGGATCCGGATCAAAGGGCAGAGATGTACATCAGGATGCAGGAACTGATGGATGAAGATGCTACCTGTATCTGGATTACTCATGGTGCTAACCTGCATGTATCACAGGATTATATTGAACCGGCTTACTTTACCCATCTTTCCATCTATGACCAGTGGAAGAAGGTTGATTAATAGCCATGGAGTTGGCCGGTTTCTGACTGAATAACTGTGAAATAGTGGGGTAGAGGGTTGATAGAACTTCCAGACAGGTTATTTGGAAGTAAGCTGTCTTCACCTTCTACCCCTATCAATACTGGCAAAGGGGGAATTATATGACTTCTTATGTGCTTCGGCGCTTTTTAATCGCCATTATTACTGTCATCGGTGGTATAATATTATTTTTTATGATTATGCAGTTTATGCCCGGAGACATGGCCACCATCCTTCTGGGACCCAGAGCAACCCCGGAAATAGTGGAGAGCTTCCGGGAAAGGATGTGGCTTGACCGGCCACTGTACATGCAGATTGGCAGGTTTTTGTTTAATGCCCTTCGGGGTGATTTTGGTATTGATGTCTTAAACCATGTTCCAGTTAGTGATCTGGTCTTTCATGTTTTGCCCTATACTATAGTGCTGGCCTTTTCCAGCATTATCTTTGCCTGTTTAATTGGTATTCCCCTGGGGGCTTATTCTGCCGCCTACAAGGGTTCATTGCTTGACCAGGCCACCGGCCTGCTCTCCATATCCATGATTACCACTCCTCATTTTCTGGCCGGTCTTTTTGCTCTATTAATTTTTTCTCTTCATCTTGAATGGTTTCCCTCCATGGGGGGAGGGGCTAGAGGAGATATTCTTGATCAGCTCAGGCATTTAATCTTACCTGCCTTCTCACTGTCTCTGGGATGGATTGGATATATTGCTCGTTTAATGAGGGCCTCTGTACTGGAGGAGCTGACAGAAGACTATGTTAGAACGGCCCGTTCCAAGGGGTTGCCCCACAGGATTGTGCTTTACAAACATGTTTTAAGAGGTTCCTTAATCCCGGTAATTGCTGTGATCGGGGTGGGTTTTGGAAATTTACTGGGTGGGGCAGTACTGATCGAGATTATATTTCATCGCCCCGGTTTGGGGTATTTAATCTATAATGCAATTCAATCCCGGAACTACCCTGTGCTGCAGGGGGGATTGATAGTGGCTATTTTTCTCTATGCCATGACCAATATGATGGCGGATTTATCCCATGGATTTATAGATCCCAGGATAAGGAGGGAATAACAGTAGATGGAGAAAAGGGTGGAGAAGAAGTATCCCATATTATCATACAGGGGCTTAGCTGAGAGATATCGAAGTTCCTTATTAAGGAAGATAGTTTCTGAACCCATGGGTTTAATAGGTTTAATACTGGTAACAATCATTATCTTGATTGCCATTTTTGCTCCCTTTCTGGCTCCCCATGATCCCCTTGATATAGATGTCTTAAACAGATTATCAGATTCAAGTTCAACCTATCTCCTGGGAACTGATCACCTGGGGAGAGATTTATTGAGCCGATTGATTTACGGATCCAGAATAGCTCTGCTGGTGGCACTTCCCGCTATAATCATCGGTCTCATTATGGGTCTGGTAACCGGTATTATAGCCGGTTATAGTTCGGAAAGGGTTAACAATGGGCTGGTAATACTCTTTGATATTGTTAGATCAATACCTGCCCTGATCTTTGCGATAACAATCATTGCCCTGACCGGTCCCAATTTAATCATTCTGCCCATTGTAATGGGTGTGACCAGGTTCCCGGCCTATGGGAGGTTGATCAGGGCTCAAACTATGCGGGTTAGGGAGAATGAGTATATTATGGCCTCCAAGGCTTTGGGAACCCCCACAGCCCTTATTATGTTCAGGCATATTCTGCCCAATGTTGTAGGTCCTTTGTTTATTCAGGCTGCAATGGATATTCCGGTTATGATCACCTTTGAGGCAGGTCTGAGTTTTCTGGGTCTGGGTGTTCCACCCCCAACTCCCAGCTGGGGTGCCATTCTCCGTAATGGCTACTCCTATATCAGGACTGCGCCGGAAATGGTTATTTATGGTGGTATAGTATTAATTCTGGCTACTCTGGGCTTTACACTCTTTGGAGAGATTTTGAGGGATGTTCTTGATCCAAAACTATCCAGGGATAGGGGTATGTAACTTTGGCTAAGGATCTTTCGGTACATCAAGAGGCTTGTGTTGTGGATGCACATACAGATATTCCCTACCATCTACTGGTAAGAAAGGGGAGCAAAGGAGACCCCCTGCTCGATGAGCATCTGCCTCTCCTGTTAGAGGGTGGCCTTGGTCTAGTCTTTGCCAACCTTTATTCACCAACTCATACAGGTGCTTTGAATAAGGTTCTCTTTCAGCTGGCTGCTCTTAATAGGGCTATCGAGCAGAGCAGCAAGCTAATGATGATTAAGACCGGGGAGGATTTAAGGGATTCAATTAACAAAGAAAAAATTGGTTTTCTGTTATCAATGGAGGGTTTAAAGCCCCTTGTTGATGATCTCAGCCTGCTCGGTATATTTTACCACCTGGGTCTGCGCTCTGCCAGCCTGACCTGGAACAATAGAAACCTCTTTGCGGCAGGTATTGATGAGACTGGAGGTCTGAGTACTTTGGGCCGGCAGGCCATTAAAGAAATGGAGTCTTTGGGTATCATGCTGGATCTTTCTCACTTAAATGAAGAGGGTTTCTGGGAGGCACTGGAGCTTTCTTCCCGGCCGGTTATTGCCTCTCACTCCAATGCCTATGCTCTTTACCGGCATCCAAGAAACTTAAAGGATGATCAGCTGCTTGCCATTGCCCGGCAGGGTGGAGTGATTGGGATTAATGGTTACTTTACCGCTGAGGAGAGAGATCAGTCCCTCAACAGCTTCCTTGATCATGTGGAGTATATCCTGACAGTGGCAGGGGAGGAACATGTGGGCCTGGGAGTGGATTTCAATGGTTATCTGGGCAATACCATGGTTCCCGGTTTGGAGGATGCAGGTAAATTTCCTGCCATAACTGAGGGTTTAATGGAGAGGGGGATTCAAACCAGGATCATTAAAAAAATACTTGGAGCCAATTTTATTAGAGTCCTGGAGATGGTATTAGAAGAGGGGTAGTTTTGTTTCTTTTTTTTCTAAGAACTCTCAATAAATATTGATTAAAGAGGGGAAGGGCCATGAAGAAGAGCAAAAAACTGATCAGGATTCTTAAGGATGCGGAGATTGAACAGATTCATCAGAAGAGTCTTCATTTGCTGAAAAGAGTTGGTATCAAGGTTGAGGATGAGGAGATAAGAGAGAGATTGCAGGATTCCGGCTGTCAGGTGGAGGGGGAAAGGGTTAAATTAAATCCAGAACTGGTGGCTAAGGTAATTGATCATCGCCGGGATAACAACCAGATTAACTTCTGCAGCTGGAATGGTATTACTGAAGAGGTTGAAAAGGGTAAGGTAATCAGCCACTCCTTCGGGACAGTACCCGAGATCATTGACTATCAGACAGGTGAGAAAAGAAAGGCCTATCTCTCAGACTTAAAGAGTGTTATTCTGCTGATGGACAGGCTGGAGTACGTTGATATGCCAACGGCCATGCTTTATCCGGCCGATATACCACCCCAGCTCAGTCAGATTAAGATGACCGAGTATCTGCTGCGCTACTCCAGCAAACCGGTCTCTGGACCTGGAGGAGGATCCCCTGAAGAGACCAGGTATATTTTGGAACTCTTCAAGGCCTTTAAGGGGGGGAGGGATAAACTGGGGGAAAATCCTATTGGAACCATCCATGTATCTCCTGAAAGCCCTCTTTACTATCCTCAACCCATCCTTGATACCATGAAACTGATCATTAAGACCGGTATTCCCACCAAGATGCTGATCTGTCCCATTACCGGCATTTCAGCACCGATGACCATTACCGGTGGTCTGACCCAGATGAATGCTTCCATGCTGGCTTTCTGTGTTATTTCTTACCTGATAAACCCCGACACACCGGTGGTCTATGGTTCCCGGCTGGCCTTTGCCAATATGAAGACCGGTCACTCTATATGGGGGCTGCCCGAGGTGGGTATTGCAGGGGTCTGTGCTGTCCAGCTGGCTGATTACTATGGTTTACCTTCAGATGTTTATGGTTTATCAACCACCTCCTGTGCCTTTGATAACCAGTCGGGTTACGAGAAGGCGGTCAATGGTTTATTACCCATTCTGGCCGGGAGTAACTTTGTCTCGGGTCTGGGTGGTATTGCCAGCGGTACTGTTGCCTCCTATGAACAGCTGGTGATCGATAATGAGACCTACTCTGTCCTGCTCAAGGTGGCCCAGGGGGTTGATCTTACCGAAGAATCCATTGGTCTAGATGTTATCTTTGATGTAATCATGAATGGCGGTAACTACCTGGCTCAGGAACATACAGTAAAGTATCTTAGAGATGGCGAGATCTTTATACCACAGGTTGGTTTTGATGGGCTCTGGCAGGAATGGGAAGCAGAGGGCAAAAAGACTATCAGGGATAAGGCAAGAGAGGTTATAGAAACTGAACTGGATGCAGCTGAGGAGACCATGCTTGCTGATGAAGTGGATCAGGAGGTTGAGAGGATTGTTGCCTCTGCTCAACAGGAGCTGGTTACAGGGTAAGGGCCGATATTAACTATACTGGAGCTGATAAAGATGGAAATGGTAGCTGCCGGCAAGAAGATACTGCTTGAAAACATGAAGCTAAAAGCTGGAGAACGGGTGCTGGTTGTAACCGATACTGTTCAGGAGGAGTTTGGGGAGGCTCTATTTGAAGCAGCTCTTCAGCTGGATTGTGAGCCCATGATTATGAAGATGAAGCCAAGGGATAAGAGTGGTCAGGAACCACCACAGGCTGTGGCCAACGCAATGGAGAAGGCAGACATTGTTCTCCTCTTTACCCTGGAGTCACTGAGTCATACTCGAGCCAAAAAGAAGGCCAATGAATGCGGAGCCAGAGTAGCCTCCTCTCCCGGCATGACCCGTGAAGTAATGCTGGGGGGTGGGATGACAGCTGATTATGAAAGCATAACCATTGCTGCCAGGAAACTGGCTGAGAGGCTTCAGGGTTCAAAGGAAGCCATTGTCAGGAGTAAGTCGGGCACAAACCTAAGACTGGATCTCAGGGGCCGTACATGGTTAACCGAGACCGGGATCTGTGGACCGGGAGCTACAGTGAATTTACCCAGTGGAGAGGTTTATATTGCTCCCAGGGGGGCTGAGGGGATACTGGTTGTTGATACCACCATGAAACCGCTAAACAGACTTCATTCTCCAATCAAGATGGTGGTAGAGAAGGGGAAGGTTGTATCCTTTGCCGGGGAGGGAAGTGAAGAGCTGGAAAGAATTGTGGAAGAGACCGGTGAAGAGGCACGCAATATTGCAGAACTGGCCATTGGAATGAACCCCGCCATCAAAGAGTTTACCGGTGTTACCCTGCAGGACGAAAAGGTGGCCGGCACCCTGCATGTGGCTATTGGTGATAGCAGTACCATCGGTGGCAATGTAGAGGCAGATATCCATTTCGATGGGATTATAGCTGAGGAGCCCGAACTAATAGTCGATGGAGAAAAAATTGAGCTGCCTTCCAGGGAGTAAGGGCTGGAATTTTCTTTGTCTGGATAGCTAAGACCTTCCTCATGTCTTGCCTGAATATTATACGCGGGGGTTATATTGATGCAGGATAAAGTCAAAAAGATCACAAAGATTATGGAGCGGCTGGCGGTGGATTACCTGCTACTCGGTCCCTCCACTAATTTTTATTACCTGACAGGCCTTCACCTCTTTGATGACGAACGCTTGCAGCTGTTGATACTTGATCAGGAGGGTAACCTGAGTCTTATTGTACCTGAAATGTACAGAACCATGCTTGAGGAAAACTTAATTTCATCGGCCAATCCCTGTTACTGGTCAGATGAGGAGGACCCGGCAGAAATTGTTGTTGACCAGCTGGGGGAAGCCAGGGGCAGGCTGGCCATTGATGATGATTTAAGGTATCTTCATTTCTCTCAGCTGGGTGAGTTACTAACCAGCTGTGAATGCATAAAGGCCAGCCGGATCATGAGCCAGCTAAGGATAATTAAGCATGAAAGGGAGCTGGCCAATCTCATCCAGGCTGCGGAGATAGCCGACAGGGTGGGAGAGGAGATGGTAGGGTATCTTGAGCCCGGATTGAGTGAAAGTCAAGTGTCAATCGAGATGGAGAATAGATTAAAGGAGTACAGTCGGGAGGGTGTAGCCTTCAGCCCCCTGGTGGCAGCTGGAGCCAACAGTGCTTCTCCCCATCATATCTCTGGAGATTATATTCTGCAGGAGGGGGATTTTGTTTCCCTTGATTTTGGTTGCACCATTAACGGTTACTCCTCTGATATGACCAGAACCTACTCCTTAGGAGAGCCAACAGAGGAGATGGAACTGGTATATAATACTGTCAGGGAGGCACAGGAAGCTGCTATCCAGTCAGTGGTACCTGGAGTTAAGTGCTCTGAGGTTGATGCTGCCGCTCGAAACCATATTGCTGAAAATGGTTATGGGGACTATTTTATTCACAGAACCGGACATGGGATCGGTCTTGATTACCATGAGGAACCCTATATTGTCTTCAATAACCACCTGCCCCTTAAGCCGGGTATGGTCTTTACCATTGAACCCGGAATATACCTTCCGGGCAAATATGGAGTGAGGATCGAGGATGTGGTGGCCGTGACAGCGGAAGGGGTAAAGGTTTTAAACATGTTTACAAAGGAATTGATAATAATTTAGCTTCTCTCTTACTGGGGGCTGAAGATGATTGAAAAAAAAATTGAGAGCTTAAAAGATGAACTCCTTACTTTACGGCGTGATTTTCATCAACACCCTGAGCTGGGTTTTGAAGAGCATCGCACAGCAGGGATAGTTGCCGACTATCTTCAGGATTGTGGCCTGAAGGTGCAGGAGAAGATAGCAGAGACTGGTGTAGTGGGCCTTTTGAGAGGCAATATGCCAGGTAAGACCATTCTGCTCCGTGCAGATATGGATGCCCTGCCTGTGCAGGAGGAGAATGATCTTTGTTATCGATCAATCAATGAGGGGAAGATGCATGCCTGTGGTCATGATGGGCATATGGCCATGCTACTGGTTGCTGCCAGAGTGCTCTCAGAGTACAGAGAGGAGCTCAGAGGAAATATTAAGTTTGTTTTTCAGCCCAATGAAGAGGATGCCGGTGCAGCAAGGATGATCGAGGAGGGTGTACTTGCTAACCCTGCTGTAGATGCTGCCTTTGCTCTTCATCTCTGGTCTCCCATAAAAACCGGGAAGATTGGCCTGACTGCAGGCCCCATTATGGCCTCCAGTGATTATTTTAGATTAACAATTAAGGGCAGGAGTGGCCATGGAGGGGCACCCCATGAGGCCGTTGATCCCATCCTCTGTGCCTCCAATATTATTCAGAATGTGCAGAGTATACAGAGTCGGAATATGGATGCCCTCAGGGAGCCTACAGTTATTACCTTTGGCAGCATAGAGGGAGGTTCATTTCCCATCATCATCCCTGAAAAGGTCCTTTTACAGGGGTCAATTAGGTGCTTGCATGGGAGAAGGGGAGCAGTAATTCAGCGCTTTAAAAATATAATAGAGCATCAGTGTCGGGCAGTGGGGACAGACCATGAGCTTAAAATTGAATGTGGCAATAACCTGCTTTCAAATGATCCGGATATGGTTAGATTGGCAAAGGATACCGCCCGAAAAATACTCAATTCTGAGGATAATATTCTCTCAGATATTCGGGTTATGCTTGGTGATGACTTCAGTGAATTTGCACTTAAGGTGCCGGCTGTTTACTGTTTTTTGGGGACGGGTAACAGAAACAAGGGGACAGATTACCCTCATCATCATCCACAGTTTAATATTGATGAGGATTCTCTCTTCTTGGGAGTGGAGATGCATGTTAGAACAGCACTCAGGTATCTTAACTGAAATTGAATTCAGTCAAAGATATTTAAAAAGCTATAAAAACAACATTTATTCAGATAAAA
>CAZXKH010000035.1:0-10801 GCA_964641385.1 uncultured Clostridia bacterium
CGGACTGCCTGAATCTGAACAGTAGAAAAGCCAAGGATCTGTCCCAGGTTGTCATGTAGATCCCGGGCCATTCTCTCCCGTTCATTTTTTACAGCCAGTTCCTGTTTTTGCTGACCGATCTGCTCCCGGGCCCTTTTTAGATCAGTAATATCATTGAGGATCAACACCCGTGCCACCTGTTCCTGCCGATAATCCCTGATGGGAGAGATAATAATATCAAAAAAACGCTGGCTACCTTTAAAAGAAAACTCTCCTTGTTTTAGTCCCTTCTCTTCCATTAAGATAACTGTTTCCTGTAATTTTGATGCCAGAGATGACAGTGATTGACCAGCATATGATTTCCCCCTGGAAGCAACCATTTTTTTGGCCATGGGATTAATATCTATTATCCTACCCATATTGTCAATGACCATTACCCCGGAGTACATACTGTCAATTACTTTTTCCCTGGCAACTGGTATCAGCTCAAAGAGCCGGAATTTGAATATTCCCCAGGCAATTATTAATCCAGATAAGCTGATCACAATCGGAGATATGTCAAAATCCCTTATCGGTGACAGGCCAGTAACATAGAGCATATTGCTGATCATTAATATCGAGAAGCCCATAAATAGATAGAAGGCCTGTCTTTTATAAATGGTATTCCTTTTCAAGATAGTGTTAAGCAGTAACACAGCTGAATAAAGATTCAGCAGGCAGCAGTACGAATAATGAACCCAGAACCAGGGCCCATAATCCTTGGCAATAATATAAAAGTGGCTGCCGACAGTAACTGAAAAATTTGTACGGACTAGTCCATGTATGCTATCAGTCCAGGCCAACAAAATAGTAGTTAAGGGCACAATGGATAAGAGAATAATATTTCTTTTATTAACCCATTTCTCTCGCTCGGTAAACTGAAAGACCATTATCAACCAGACCACTGGAGCAAAGGCATAGACAATGTACTGCAGATTGGCCCAGAAGAGTTTGGTAAAAAGATCTATTCCTGCCATCTCCAGAGCATTGGCGGTTGCCCAGAGGACACCAAGCATCTTATTGGCAATAAAGGCCCTGGCACCTCGAACCGACCGGTATTTAAAACCATACCAGGAAAGGCAGATCATAATAGCAGCTGAGATAAAAAGGGGTATCATATAGGGAATAAACTGAAAGTTCATGGTTATCACCCGAAGAATAATATGATATAACTATTCATGTATATACTTCGAGTTATTGAATCAAATATCCTTTATTAGTGCTTTATGCTAGCTGTCTTCTGGCCAGTTCGCTAAAAACCCCTTCCTGATTCATCAGCTGCCGGTAATTACCCTCTTCTATCAGTTCTCCCTCTTCCAGAACAAATATGCGGTCACATTCTCTGATGGTACTCAGACGATGGGCAATAACAATTCGAGTGGCATTGAGCCTGTTCAGACTGTCTGTAACCAGGGACTGGCTTTTATTATCAAGGGCACTTGTAGCCTCATCAAAGTAAATAAGCTTTGGTTTTCTGACAACAGCCCTGGCTATTAGCAGCCTCTGCTTCTGACCCCCGGACAGGGTCTGTTGACCCTGACTGACTACCGTATGCATTCCCATGGGCATCTTCTTAATATCCTCAGCCAGTCCGGCCATACGAGCTGCCTCCCAGGCATCATCAAGGGTCAATTCTGTACTGGAACCGATAATATTGGAATAAAGACTTCCACTCATCAGCTGACCATCCTGGAGAACTATCCCCAGCTGCTTTCTAACCTCCTTGATATCTATCTTTTCCAGGTCATGGTTATCATAATAGATACAGCCGAATTGTGGTTTTTCAAAACCCAGCAAAAGACGCAGGAGGGTTGATTTGCCGCTGCCAGAAGGACCTACAAAAGCCACATATTCTCCAGGTTTAATATTAAGAGAAAGATTCTTGATTATCAGGGGGCCATCCTGGGTATAACGAAAATCAAGGTTGCTGACCTCAATCTGCCCTGAAAGCTCTCCCGGTGATTCCTTCTCATCATGGTATTCAGGTACTGTTTTCAAAATGGGTTCTACGTTTTTTAACATCGGTTTACTGGCCAGCATATTGATAAAGACATCCGATAGAGAGAGAATCGAAGTCTGGAAACTGATAAAGGCAGCATTAAAGGCGATAAATATTCCGGCATTAATCTCTGTCCGCTGACCAATAACCAGATAAAAAATAATAAGTGAAGAGATTACCGGGAAAAAAGCATTAAAGGTTGAAAGATAGTTGTTGAAACTGTAAACCTTCAGGTCCAGTCTCCGCTGTTTGCTAAATTCTCGGGACCACAGATGAAAGAACCTGTTCTCTGAAGCTGAGACCCTGATTTTAGAGATCCCATTGATTAGCTGTAAAACAAAGCCGCTAATTTCATTCTTAATTTCCAAAAGCTCCTGCTGGTATCTGATCTTTAACATTCCCAGAAAAAGAGTTACCAGCAGGGAGATAATAACAAGGACGGTTGCTCCCAGAGCCAGTGGAATGGAAAAATAAAACATCTGCAGATAAAAGAAGATGGAAAAAATTCCTGCCAGTAAAGAGGTCATAATTGCATCTGACATTATATTCTTGATTTCATTAATACTCATTGCCTTTTGAGCCAGTTCACCGGCTGTATAGTTGCGGAAAAAGGGAACAGGTAAGGTAAGCAGCCTGTCCCAGACGGCACTCTGCAATGAATAATCAATGCTGGTTCTTAAACGGACAAAGGCAAAGGAACGGGTCAACTCGAAGAGTGATTTGGCCAGGACTGCAGCAAAGAGCAACAAAGCCAGCTGCCAGATCTGACCTCCCTCTCCCTCCGGAATAATGACATCAAAGATATTTCTGGTAGCCAGGGGAATGGAGAGTCCCAGCAGGCCACCGATGGTTCCGGTAAAGATAAGCAAAAAGATATCCCGTAGCCAGAAGCTTTCTCGACCAAATTTCACTAAATCCAGCAGGGATAATGCCCGTTCAGGAAAGGGTCGATAAAAAGTAACTGCATTGGGATTTAACTCCTCAGCCACCGCTGGGGTTACCAGCAGCTCTTCACCCCTCTCAGGATCGTATAAGTAATAAGTGTTTGGTTTTTTTGGAATTAAGGCCACCGGCTGATGCTCCTCGCCCCGAAAGGCAAGCAGCGGGCCCGCATCTGCCCTCCACCACTCCCCATCAAGTAAAACCTGCCTGTATTTAAAGCGGGAGCTGTCGGCTATATCCTGTAATTTAGTTTCTCCCTTCTTTTTGGAGGGATGCTTTATCTCGATCTTAAGATGACCACATATTACCTGACAGGCATTGAAAAGGGGATCCCCCTGCTCTAAGCCTGCGGCAGCAGTCTCCTCTTCAACTACCTGCAGTATCTCCCTTAGGGAATTATCTATGAACTTATCTTCCCTTTTCCTTCTAAGATGATACTGATCCCTCTGCAGTCCTAACTGATCTTCACGTTCTTGAATGGCCAGCTCTAAAGAGGAAGCATTGAACTGCTTGAGATCTTCTATTATATTTTCATTTTGAACCTCCAAATCTAGAGCTTTTTGACCGCTAACCTCTGAAAACTTTTCCACCCAGTTACAGGCTGATTCCAGCAGAGCTGGCTGACTGGAAATAAGGCCCTTCCAGTGTTCTAGCCCGATCCTGACCAGCACAGTTCCCGGTTTACCTGCTACCAGCAGACTATATTCCAGATCCTTTATAATGGGTTGAACCCCAAATAAAGTATCATTCTCTTCCAGGCTGAAGAGATAACTTCTCTGTCCGCAAAGCTCTTCCTCTTCATCAGTATCAACCAGGAATAGATCTACACTTCCCTCTTTAACCAGCCAGCAGTAACTATCATCGGTCAGTAAAAGGGGCTTGTTGCCGGCCACTGCTCTTCTTTCTCCCTGATCAAATATATCCTTTCTGATCTTGACCATCTTATTGCTCCCCTTTAATTGAATTCAATCAAGTCAGCATATTCGCCCTCAATCTCTTTTAACTGATCATGAGTGCCCCGCTGAACTATCTTTCCATCCTTCATAACTATTATTTCATCACAGTCCCGGATGGTACTCAGTCGATGGGCAACTATAATACAGGTGCAACCCCGGCGGCGGATCTTTTCATCAACCTGTTTCTCTGTATTGGGATCCAGAGCACTGGTGGCCTCATCCATAACCAGGATAGAGGGGTTATTTACCAGAGCACGAGCAATCTCCAGCCGTTGCTTCTGACCACCGCTGAAGTTACGTCCTCCCTCTTCAACCTGGTAATCATAATCCCCGACACGTGATGTTATCTCAGCATGGATACAGGCATCCTTAGCAGCCCTGATGATATCAGTCTCCGGTATGGTTTCATCCCAGAGGGATAGATTATCAGCAATGCTACCGGAAAAGATTGATATCTCCTGATCCACAAAGGATAATGAATTGGCAAAGACTGAGCGGGGGATCTCCTCCCGCGGCCTGCCATCAAAGAGTATTTCTCCTGACCAGGGATTATAAAGACCGGTTAATATTCGTGTTACAGTGGATTTTCCACTCCCGGAACCACCCACCAGGGCGACCCTTGAACCTGGTTTTAATTCCAGGTTAAAATCTTCAATTAGTGGGTCCTCTAAAGGGCTGTAACCAAAGGATACATCCTGCATGGTTATTCTGCCGCTGAGCTGAACCCGATCATAGTTCTCTGATTCGCTCTCCCCTAATGTATAGGAATCGGGTTTATAATCCATAACATCGTCAAGGCGATTCATATCTCCCTTGACTTCCTGGATACTGCTGCCCAGATTAACTATATCGTTAACCGGTTCCATAAAGATAACCATCAGACTCTGAAAGGCAACCAGCATACCAATTGTTAGATAACCATCCAGAACCCTGTAAGCACCAAGTACCAATACGATAACTGTGGTTAAGAGACTCAGCAATCCGGGTACAGCCATTAAAAACTGAGTGGCCCGCCCCAGCTCCTGTTCGGAGTTAATCAACCGGGCATGGTAGCCTGACCACTGAGAAAAAAAGTCGGATTCAGAGGCAGTTGCCTTCAGGGTTTCGATGATTTGCAGACCTGACATGGCCGTTCCCTCAACCTTTCCCCTTGTCTGCAATAATCTCATATTGGCATTTTCACGCTTGGTGGATACAAGTCGTAAAAATACTATATTTAAAATAACTGCCACCACTCCCACCATGGTTAACAGTACATCATATCTGAGCATGAGAAAAAAATAAAAAACTATTGTCACACAACCCAGGATAGTAGTTGCCAGCTCCCTTGAAAGAAGAGAAGCCACCCGATCATTGCTTGCCACCCTGCTGCTGACATCCCCTGCACTCCGCTGGGTAAAGAACTCCACCGGCAAACGCAGTATATGCCAGAAATATCTAGAAGAACTAGTCAGGGCCATCTTGGTCTCCATCCTTAAGAGATAATACTGCTGTAACCAGGTTAAACCACCGCGCAAGATAGCAGTAATGGCCATCCCCAGAATTAATGGGTAAAGCCACCTTGTCTTATCACCCAGCAGTATATCGTCAATGAATATCCGGGAAAAGGTGGGAATTAAAAGTCCGGGTATGACCAGCATCAGGCTGACCAGCACTACATATGACAGTGCCTTCTTTGAACCCTTAAGCCTTTCTCTGA
This sequence comes from uncultured Clostridia bacterium, assembly GCA_964641385.1. GTDB lineage: Bacteria > Bacillota > Halanaerobiia > CAZXKH01 > CAZXKH01 > CAZXKH01. The sequence continues at coordinate 5,615 of CAZXKH010000035.1, forward strand.
GAGAAGTAATAATACTGGCCTTACTGCCTTCAGGTTCAAAGTCAGGTCCGGGTTCAAAGCTGAGTACTACCCCGGTAAAAGATTGATCAAACTCTTCCCAGCTGACAATTCTCGAGCCCATGGCCGGATCATTTAAGAAGACCTTATCTCCTTTAAAGCCCTCCAGGACCAGAAAATGATCAAAGTTCCAGTGGATGATAAAGGGGCCCTGCTGCTCACGCAGTCTCTCCGGCATCTTCCTGTAACCTTTGGCTTTCAGGCCATATTTTCTGGCTGCCTTCATGATATTACTGGCCTTACTGCCATCACGGGAGACACCACAGTCGATTCTCATTTTCTCTAAGGGCACATGTTTACCATAGTAGGCAAGAATCATGGTCAGTGATGCGGCACCACATTCAACTGCTTCCATTTGCAGGATAGTTGGAACTTTAATTCTTTTAACGGTTTTCTTCCTTTCCCTGTTTCCCATTACCCATCATTCCCAATCTTAACTGGTATAACCATTTCTATGGGGCGCTGTGAAAAAATAGTGATCGAGGCCATACTCAGAGTACCACTACTGATCTTTACCGGTGGTCCGGCAGGAGATGTCCAGCTGTATCCACTGTATGTACTGTCATCTGTCATCAGCTCTATTCTGACCTCAACTGGTGCCCCCGCCTGAGAAAATATCTCTACCAGTTCTCTGCTCCCCAGCACACTCATCATCTGCTGAGAGGTGACAGGAAATTCTGAAACCGAAATTACTCTACCGTGAATGAAACCATACTCTTCCTTTTTGACAAAGGTGGGAGATACCTTTGCTTCCATCCCCGGAGTTATATTGCGGCTCTCATAGGGTGAGACATAGATAATCCCGATTAGCTCCCTGACGGCTGCCCCTGTCCGCTCAATGCTTAATATCGTCTCCCCGGGTTGCAGGAGATGCCCTCTATTTAAACTAACTTCCAGTACTCTGCCTCTGTAAGAGGAGGTAATACTGGTCTGATATTCATACTCCTGCTGCAGGTCGACAATTTGCTGCTTTAATTGTTCTCTCAGCTCTTCTTCCTCTGTATTTGACAGTTTTTCTCTCAGATTATGGATCCTATCTATTATTTCATACTTTTCAATTCTGGCTACGGTATCACCCTTTTCAACAAAATCCCCCACACCTACATTAATATCGGTTATCCTGCCCCCCTGATGATGGACAAGGTTGCGTATCCCACCACCGGTTAATAGAATGCCTTGGCCCTCTACCCTGGTGTGTACTTCTCCCAGTACTCCCCAGGTAATCCCGGCAATTAGTAACAGGGCAATAGCCACTATAATAGCCCAGCCCTGGGCAGAGGTTACCTTTATTAGTTGATCCAGCTGTTCAGGTGATCTCAACCTCTCTAGTGAAACCTTTCTGAAGATATTTTTGGCCATTATCAATCAACTCCTTTAACAGAGCTGTGACCCGACAAATAATGAAAGCGGCCCTCTATAACTTCCTTAAAAAAAATCTCTTTGCCAGTAACCGCTCCCTGTGGATTAAAGCTCAGCCTTCCGGTAACTCCGGGCCAGTCCTTAAGCTCACGTAAAGCGACAGCAATGCTATCAGCGTCAGAACTGCCGGCATCTTCAATTGCTGCCTGCAGGATAATAACCGTATCATAAGCCTGAGCGGCCCAGCTATCGGGCATCATACCATATTTGTCCTGATATAATTCAACAAAATTTTTGACCTCAGTATAATCTAGATGGGGATTAAAGAGAGTGGTCACATAGCTACCCTCAGCCACCCCGGCAAAGTTCTCCAGATAGGCAATTCGGTCCAGTCCGGTGGCACCGATTACTGGAATCTCCAGTCCTGATTCTCTCAAACGCCTGATTGTAATTCCTGCCTGAGGCAGAACATCGGCCACCAGCAAAATTTCAATATCAAGGGCCTCCCATTTTCGAACTGTCCGCTCTACATCAAGTTCACTACCCAGGACTGAAAGCCTGTCCACCATTCTGAGACCCATATCCCTGGCTGAACGAGAGAATGAGTTCACAAGCCCCCGACCATAATCATCATCAGCATAAATGGCAGCTACCCGCTGAAAACCTGCCCCGGAGATAAATGAAGCTATCTCACTGCCGATCTGAGAATCATCCATGACCTGTTGAAAGATATACTGATGACCAGCAGCAGAAATCTGTGGGCTGGTGGAGGCAGGAGTAATCATAATCAGACCAGCATCATTATAGACTGTAGCTGCCGGAACACTTACCCTTGAATTCCAGTGACCAATTACAGCTGTAACCTCACCCCTTGCCACCAGTGATCGGGCAATGGTCAGGCCTTCTGTCACCGAGCCCCGATCATCCAGTTTAATAACCTCTACATCTTTACCGGCTATCCCCCCCTTACTGTTGATCTCCTCAATAGCAAGTTCTATCCCCTGCCAGTATCCAGTTGAACCATCGATGTCTTCCACCGGATAAACCACCGCCAGCAGAATATCATCATTCTCTGCTCTCGCAGTAGTGCCTTCGGTCCCTGGAAGAAAGGCGCTCAACAGAAATATAAGAACACTCAACAACAGGATTAGAAAAAAGTTATCCCTCTTCACATCCCCTCTCCTCCTCCATAATCAAAAACATGAAATCAGACTTCTTTACTAACCTCCGACAGCACTCTGTTTTTGATGCTTAATACCGTAATAAATCTCCAGCATCTCTTCCAGATGGTCCTTAAAGACAAGACAGTGATCCTGTTTTTTTCCTTCATACCTGTTGACCACTCTTTTTTTGGAACAGCCTCCATCACAGACAGGAAGGTAAAAACAATCCTGACATCTTTCATCCTCATAAAGATCGGCACCTATTATGTAACGGGAGAGCAGTCTATTGTTCCATGATTTTCTGTTCTCTATATTGCCGATAATCTTCTCTTCATCACCCACATCATCCCAGCATTTATAAACTTCTCCCACCGGCCCGATCAAAAATGCATTACGGGCTGAGGCTATACAGCCAACATTCTCCTGCTGAGGATAAAACTTATGTACTCTAATTCCATACTGCTGATAAAGTTGAAGATAGAACTTTATCTCCTCTTCCCTGTTAATCTGACAGGATACCTCAGGGTTTGTCTCATTTATATCATCAATAATTCCGGGGTACACTTTTATCTTATTGTTATTATTATATCTGTCGTTTATCTGTTGATAAACATCCACAAATTCTTCTGTATTACTGCCATCAACATTTACACGTACCTGCAGAAAACCATCCCAGCTATCCATTAATCGATCTAAATTCTCCAGGATCTGATGATAACTGCCTTTACCATTTTTTAGTCTTCTTCTGGAGTTATGGGTATCTTCATTGCCATCAATTTTCACCTGGATCAATTTAATTTTTAAATTATCCAGCTCACTTATTACATGATCATTAAGCAGATAACCATTGGTCACCATTGAAGCATGATAAGATAAATCCCAGTCCAGTATTTTTTCTGTGATCCGGGTAATGGTATCGAACTTAAGGAGAGGTTCCCCACCATACCAGAATATGTTCAGCCGGGAGAGGGGCTGAAATCTCTGAATAAAGGTCAGGAGAGCTTCCTCTATCTCTAAAGACATGTTTTGCCCCTTCTCTATCTGCTCATAGCAGTAAGGACATTTAAAGTTACAGTTCGTGGTAGGAGCTACAGTAAGATATAAATTATCAGTACTGTACTGCTGATAATTAAAATGCAAACGCCTGACATTAATTAAGTCCTTTTCTTCCTCTGCTCCCACCATAATTTTGGCCTGTAATAATTGAAGGAAGAGCCCTGGTTTATTGCTATAATCATAATCTCTGGGGTTATCCCTTATTTTTTCTATTTCCCGGTATGTTTCAGGATTCAGTTCAGCAAAACTATTTGTCAATGAATTGTAGATCAGGTGTCCATATTTTTCAGATTCAAAAAGCCTGTTGTAGCGTGACCATTTTAAGTCATCTTCCATATTTTTTAATCCTCCTGATCAATCTATAATCGGTAAAAAGTTGCAGTAAAAGCAAAGATAACGCTTTTACTGCAACTGATACCTCTGTGACATTATAAAAAATATCTAACTAAAACTTAAGTTTACAACCTTTGACCAAACAAAATCCACCTGCAACATCATCCAGATCCTCATCACTTAATTCACTCTTCAATGGCGGTAAGACAAATGTTTCGTCAGCCTCAGGATCACCCTCCAAAAAGCTGATCTTGTAATCTTCTGGTAACTCCACACCCCCAGCTTCTTCCTCAATTGCTTTTTTCGGATCCTCCAGTGCCAGCTGCCGATAGTCCTCCTCCATTGATGACCGCTCCATAACCTTATTCAGGATTTTTGCAGCCTCCTCTTTGCTCATTGCCATCATATACATCTCCTTTGTTTTATATTTTAAAGCTACTGGTTAAGTAGTAGCTTTAATACTATTGTTGATAGGTATATTATAAAACTGAAATTACATCCTTTGAACAAACAAAATCAGACTGTAACATCATCCAGTTCCCTTTCACTTAATCACTTAGCTAATAGAGCAAAACAAAGGTCTTGTTACCCCCTCCACGAAAAAGGGCTTAATTTTCTCCGTATTTATTTATCTGGCTAAAATCAATCTAAACTTCAAGTGTAACTGTGAGAGATATATTTCTACCTTCTTATATTTAAGAGATCCAGATACTAATAAGGTTTCTCCGCTGGATAAGTGATCAGCTACTTGCTCAGCTGAACCGGTAAGGGGGAATAGCCAATACAAAAAGTTAAAATATTTTTAATTTTCCCAACCTAAGATTGCTCATCTAATTCATAATTATTATCCAAATCTTTGCTTATAAAACAAATAGAGCACTTAAATGTGTTTTTCAGATAAAATATAATCTAAAATAAACATAAAAATTTTGAAAAATATCCTTTTACCTTTAATATCTAAAATAATTTTATCATTTTAGTCAGCCAACAACAATTTCACTTTGGTACAGTTAATCATAAAAAAAGTACAGTATTCCAAAAAAAAAGACCCCCAGTATCAGTTAGGATAAGTAAGATTGACCATTATCAACGATTTACCAATATTGTCATGCTAGCAGTTGCTTTTGATACCGTATCTACAGAAGACTTTCCATTCTAAAGAGAAAATGTCGCTTCAAGAATAGAAAGCCTGTTAAAAGTATGACCTGCGTGGGTTTAT
>CAZXKH010000036.1:0-1321 GCA_964641385.1 uncultured Clostridia bacterium
ATAATAATTGAAGCCGTAATATAGGGCATAATCCCCATGGCAAAGACTGTAAACTCCTTTAAGGCCCCACCGGCAAACATATCCAGAAAGCCGAAAATATCGCCACCTTCAAAGAACTGTCTGATCATATCGGCATCAACCCCGGGAACCGGGATATGGGCCCCAACCCTGTAAACACCTACCATGGCAAAGACAAAGAGCACTTTACGCCTCAACTCTTCTACCTTAAGGGCATTAACAATTCCTGATAACAATTATATCACCTCCACCTGACCTCCGCAGGCATTGATCTTTTCGGTAGCTCCCCTGCTAAAGGCATGTGCTTTAACCGTAAGTCTTTTATCAAGTTCTCCCCGCCCCAGAATCTTAAGGCGCTGCTGCTCATTCTTTTTGATCAGCCCCGCTGCCATAAGAGAAGCAGGAGAGATGATACTGTCCTCGGGAAAACGGTTTAAATCTTCAACATTAACCACGGCATATTCCCGGCGAAAGATATTGGTAAAACCCCGCTTGGGTAAACGTCTTACCAGTGGGGTCTGACCGCCCTCAAAACCGGGAGGCCTGTTACCTCCAGAACGGGAAAGCTGTCCCTTATCACCACTTCCGGACTTATTCCCATAGCCTGAACCTGTTCCCCGGCCACGGCGTCTCTTTTTCTTGCCGGAAGCCGGTTTTAAGTTATGCAGTTCTACCACCATGATCACCTCCTAACCTAGCAATTCTTCCAGATCTTTACCTCGAAGTCGAGCCACTTCCTTGGGCCTTTTTAAACGCTGTAAACCCTCCAGGGTGGCCTTTACCATATTCAAAGCATTCTCGGATCCCAGTGATTTGGTAAGAATATCATTAATCCCTGCCAGCTCAACAACGGCGCGCACCGGACCACCAGCAATGACACCGGTTCCTTCAGAGGCGGGTTTTAGCAGTACCCTGCCGGCACCATATTTTCCGGTGATCTGATAGGGAATGGTGGTTTCATCCCGAGGGACCTGGATCAGGTTCTTCTTGGCCCGATCAATTCCCTTGCGGATGGAATCAGGCACCTCATTGGCCTTGCCAATACCTGCTCCCACATAACCATCCTTATTACCAACTACCACCAGAGAACTAAAGCTGAAACGTCTTCCACCCTTGACCACCTTGGCCACACGGTTGATGTTAACCACTCGCTCTTCGAGATCGAGTTCTCTGGGATCGATTTCTTCCCTCTTATTCATCAAACAACCTCCTTGGTTAGAATTCAAGCCCTTCCTCCCGGGCAGCCTCTGCTACTGCCTGCACCCGGCCATGATATTTATTTCCTCCCCGGTCAAAGACAACC
>CAZXKH010000036.1:1331-10788 GCA_964641385.1 uncultured Clostridia bacterium
TTCAACTCCCTTTTCTTTAGCTCTTTGAGCCACCAGTCTTCCCACTCTGGAAGCGGCCTCAACCTTACTTCCAGCCGAGATCTCCTCCTCTAATTCGGGTTCAAGAGTGGAGGCAGCAGCAAGGGTTTCACCGGCAAAATCATCGATAACCTGGGCATAAATATGTTTTAGGCTGCGGTAAACATTCAACCGGGGCTGATCCGGGGTTCCGGTAATCTTATTGCGAATCCTCTTCTTTCTCTTAATTCTGGCCTCTCTTTTTTTCATCTCAATTCACCCCTCCTTCGGCCTTATCCGGTCTTACCCACCTTACGGCGGACCCGTTCTCCAACATACCTGATACCCTTTCCCTTGTATGGTTCAGGCTTTTTAATGGCTCTAATCTGGGCTGCAAAATCTCCCACCTGCTGTTTATCGTTTCCCGTGATCAGGATATGACCATTATCCTGGATCTCAACACTGATTCCTTCCGGGGGCTCTATCTCCACTGGATGGGAAAAGCCCAGCTCCAGCTGCAGGCTGCTGCCTTTCATGGAGGCCCTATAACCCACACCAATGATCTCCAGCTTTTTACTGTAACCCTTGATTACACCCTCGATCATATTGGAAATAAGAGACCGGGTTAAACCATGCAGAGATCGCAGCTTCTGGTTATCACCATCACAGCTGGCAACAACCTGGCCTTCAACAATTTCCACTCCGATCTCCTCTGGCAGATCACGGACCAGTTCTCCACGGGGACCCCTGACACTGATCCTGGAACCCTCAATACTTACATCAACCTTTTCCGGTATCTCTACCGGCTGAATACCTATTCTGGACATCTCTATACCCCCTTTGCCTTAAAGATTCTACCAGACATAGGCGAGGACTTCCCCACCGATATCCTGTTTCCGGGCCTCTTTATCGGTTAAAACACCATGTGAGGTGGAAACAAGGGCAATTCCCAGTCCACCTAGAACCTCAGGCACTTCATCCTTCTTAACATACTTTCTCAGCCCGGGCCTGCTGATCCGCTCCACACCAGAGATTATCTTTTCACCCTCCGGACCATACTTCAGATAGAGACGCAGGGTTCTTTTGCTGCCCCGCTTGATAACATGGTAGTCACGAATAAATCCCTCTTCCTTTAAAACCACAGCAATGGCTTCCTTGACCTTGGAAGAAGGAATATCCACCTTGCTTTTCTGGGTATTGTTGGCATTGCGAAGCCTGGTCAGCATATCTGCCACTGGATCAGTCATGCTCATCCTTACCTAACCTCCTTTCCTTTACCAGCTTGCCTTTTTAACACCTGGAATTTCACCTTTATGAGCCAGTTCACGGAAACAGATCCGACAGAGCATAAACTTGCGAATTACACTCCTGGCCCTTCCACAGCGCCGGCAGCGTCTTACCTTCCTGGTACTGTATTTTGGTTCCTCTTTTTCTCTTTCCATCTGAGCCTTACGGGCCACACTTTCACCTCCCCTGAGCTATTTACTAAGCCTCTTTAAAGGGCATGCCCATTAACTTTAATAGCTCCCGGGCCTCCTCATCAGTCTCGGCAGTAGTGACGATCACGATATCCATGCCCAGGACCTTTTCCACCTCATCAACACTGATCTCGGGAAAGACAATGTGCTCATTAATTCCCAGAGAATAGTTTCCCCGACCATCAAAGGACCCCGGTGATACTCCCCGAAAGTCTCTGATCCGGGGTAAGGAAATATTAATCAGCTTATAAACAAACTCATACATTCTCTCATCTCTGAGGGTAACCTTACAGCCTACTGGTACACCCTCTCTGATATTAAAATTAGCAATGGACTTTTTGGCCCTGGTAACCACCGGGCGTTGACCGGTGATTCTGGTCAGATCGGTAACCGCCTGGTCCAAAATGTCCACATCATCCTTGGCCTCACCCAGTCCCATATTAATTACAGCCTTATCCAGTCTGGGGACCTCCATCAGATTGGAATAACCGAAGCGTTCAATAATGGAAGGCACAATCTCCTCCCGATAGGTTTCCTTTAATACAGCCAAGTCTTCTCACCCCCAGCTCTAATGATCTATGATCTCGCCACATTTTTTACAGTATCGCTGCTTAAAACCATCATCAAGCACCTTTTTACCGGTCCGGGCCCGTTCTCCACAGTTATCACAGATTAGCTGTACATTGGAGATATCCACCGGACCCTCGTTTTCTACTATTCCACCCTGAGGATTATCCTCCGAGGGCCTGGTATGTCGGAAGATGATATTAACACCCTCAACAATAACCCGCCCCTCACGAGGGAAAACTTCAAGCACCTTACCAGTCTTGCCGATATCCTTACCATGAATAATCTCCACCCGATCATCCTTTTTGATATGGGTCTTAGGTCTAGTCAATCCCAAACCCTCCTTTCAGCACTATAATACCTCCGGGGCCAGTGAAATGATCTTGGTAAACTTCTTTTCTCTCAGTTCCCGGGCAACCGGACCAAAGATCCTGGTACCTCTGGGATTATCAGTCTTATCAACAATTACAGCTGCATTCTCATCAAACTTAATATAGGAGCCATCACTGCGGCCCACTTCCTTTTCTGTTCTGACGATGATGGCCCTTACAATCTCTCCCCGTTTTACCATACCACCGGGAATAGCATCTTTAACACTGCCCACAATAGCATCACCGATGGAAGCGTACTTCTTTTTGGACCCTCCCAAAACCCTGATACACTGGAGAACACGGGCCCCCGAGTTATCTGCTACCCTGAGCTTGGATTCTGCCTGAATCATTGATTGCCCTCCTTTCCACATCAATCACAGTCGGGCGCTTTATTCTGCCCTCTCAATTATATCGTAAAGCCGCCAACTTTTTTCCTTGCTCAGCGGACGGGTTTGCATGATTCTAACCTTATCGCCCTCACGGCATTCTTCATTTTCATCGTGAGCCTTATAGCGCTTGGTCTGTTTAATTACCCGCTTGTAAAGAGGGTGCTGTGTCCTGCGCTCAACGGAGACCACAATGGTCTTATCCATTTTATCACTGACAACAAAACCTGTCAGCACCTTACGCTGAGTTCGTTCCTCCTGCACTAAAAGTCCCTCCTCTCTCTATCCACATCTCTTCTCCGGTCTTCCCACCAGTTCACTACCCCTGATCTCACCCATCAGCTGCCCATCCTTCCAGATGGCAAAGGTACAGACCTTTTTGGGGACCATCTTTTTCTGTCCATCAACCTCGATAATCACCACATTCATTCTATCCTCAATAACTGTTCCCGACAGTCCCTGATAGGTGCCACCAGTAACAGATATTACTTCAATGTCCTTCCCGATCAGTGGGGTCTGCTTAAGATTGGAGTTAGACATATATAAAACCCCCTTCAGACAAAAGTTTAGGAGAAGGGCCACCTTTAAGAAACCGAACCTTCAGCAGAGAGCTCCCTTTCCCTGATAACTGTCAGGGCCCGGGCCACATCCTTTTTGACATGATTGAGCCGCATTGGATTATCCAGCTCCCCGATGGCCTGCTGAAATCTCAGGTTAAAGAGTTCCTTTTTTAATTCTCCCAGCTCATGCTGAAGCTCCCGATCGGTCATATCTCTATACTTTTCTGCCTTCATTACGCATCACCTTCCCCTTCCAGTTCACCCCTGGTCTTAAACCTGGTCTTAAGAGGCAGTTTATGTGCTGCCAGGCGCATTGACTCCCGGGCAACATCCTCATCTACTCCAGCCAGTTCAAAGAGTATCCGACCCGGCCTAACAACCGCCACCCAGTACTCGGGAACACCCTTACCACTTCCCATTCTGGTCTCTGCTGGCTTGGTTGTCACCGGCTTATCGGGAAAGATTTTTACCCAGACTTTACCGCCCCGTTTAATATAACGGCTGATGGCAATCCGGGCCGCCTCAATCTGCCTGTTACTAATCCAGGCTGGCTCAAGGGCCTGCAGACCGTATTCGCCGAAGGAGATACGGGTTCCCTTAACCGCTCGACCCTTCATCCGGCCCCGTTGTTGCTTTCTGTGTTTGACCCGTTTGGGTACCAGCATCCTTTCCAACCTCCCTCGTTATTCCTGTTTATCATCCTCTTCATCAACTTCAGGCAGGATCTCTCCCTTATTGATCCAGACCTTAACCCCGATACTACCATAGGTGGTATCGGATTCGATAAAACCATAGTCAATATCGGCCCTCAGGGTGTGGAGCGGAACACTTCCCTCGTTATAGCCTTCAGTACGGGCCATTTCTGCTCCTCCCAGACGACCACTGCATTGAATCCTGAAACCTTCAGCCCCAAAACGCATAGCCCTGTTCATGGACTGTTTCATGGCCCGGCGGAAGGAGACCCTCTTCTCCAGCTGAGCAGCCACATTTTCTGCTACCAGCTGGGCATTCATCTCCGGCCGCTTGACCTCAACCACATTTATCTGGACCTTCTTATCGGTCAGTTCTTCAATACCCTTCATCAGCTTATCAACCTCAGAACCGCCCTTACCAATAACCATCCCGGGACGGGCAGTATGAAGGTCAATCTTAATTCTATTGGCTGCCCTCTCGATGACAATACGGGAGATGCCGGCTTCAAACATCTTATCCTTGATATAATCCCTGATTTCCAGATCCTCATGCAATAGATCCGCAAAGTCATCCTTATCGGCGTACCATTTAGCCTCCCAGTCTCTGATGACACCCACTCTGAGCCCGTGTGGATTTATCTTCTGACCCAAATCAATCCTCCTCTCTTTCTTTTAGGATAACGGTTATATGACTTGTTGGTCGTTTCATTATATCACGCTGGCCATAGGCCCGAGGTTTAATGCGTTTCATCCCCGGCCCCTGATCGACAAAAGCCTGATGGACATAAAGGTTATCTGTCAGCAGATCTTCATTATGCTCCGCATTGGCCACCGCTGATTTAAGCACCTTGGCAATGAAATCGGCAGCCTTTCTTGGGGTATGATGCAGGAGGGCCGATGCCTCCGCCACATCTTTGCCCCTGATCAGATCAATGACCTGCCTGGTTTTGCGCGGTGAGATGCGCTGGAATCTTGCCGTTGCCTTTACCTCCATTCCCATCCCCCCTTCTTTCCCTTCAGTGTATTATTTAAGCGTAGTTGATCTTTCTGTATGAGAACCATGCCTTCTAAAGCGACGGGTGGGGGCAAATTCTCCCAGTTTATGACCCACCATCTCCTCACTGATATAAATGGGTACATGTTTCTGCCCATCATGAACAGCAATGGTATGCTCCACCATTTCAGGAAAGATGGTAGAACTGCGGGACCAGGTCCTGATCACCCTTTTTTCCCCACTCTCATTCATCTCTTTAATCCTCTGCATCAGCTTCTCCTCAACAAAGGGTCCCTTCTTCAAAGAACGCCCCATTTAAGCTACCCCCCTTCAAAGATTCTATTTTCTACCCTTCTTGGCCTTACGCTCTCTAACAATCATGCGGTCTGATTTCTTGCTCTTTCTGGTCTTCTTGCCAATGGTCTTCTGGCCCCAGGGAGTAACTGGTATTCGCCCCGGTGGTTTCTTGCCCTCACCACCACCATGGGGGTGATCTACAGGATTCATTACCACACCACGAACCGAGGGCCTGCGACCAAGCCAGCGCTTTCTACCGGCCTTACCGATCTTAATGTTTTCATGTTCAATATTACCCACCTGACCGATGGTAGCCCGACAGTTTTTATCTATTAACCGCACTTCACCGGAGGGCAGTTTGAGATGCACATACCTATCCTCTCGCGCTGTAATCTGAGCCTCTGTCCCCGCTGAACGGGCCAGTTCTGCTCCCCGTCCCGGTTTCATCTCCACACAGTGCACTATGGTGCCCACAGGAATCTTTTTCAGCGGCAATGCATTTCCAGAAATAATATCCGCCTCCGGATCGGAGATAACAGTATCTCCGGCCTTTATTCCCAGTGGAGCCAGAATATAGCGTTTCTCTCCATCCCTGTAATGCAGCAGAGCAATCAGAGCCGAGCGGTTGGGATCATATTCAATGGAATGGACCCTGGCTGGAATACCCTCTTTATCGCGTTTAAAATCTATCATTCTATACTTTCTTTTATGGCCACCACCCCTGCGCCTGCTGGTAATACGGCCCATCCTGTTGCGGCCTGCCCTCTTCTTTAGTGGAGCCAGCAGACTCTTCTCCGGATGGTCCCTGGTCACCTCCTCAAAGGTTGAGACCGTCATATAGCGGCGGGATGGGGTGACAGGCTTAAATTCTTTGATCGCCATCCTCTTCTTCCCCCCTTTTCAGTAAAAGTTACATGCCTTCAAATATTTCGATCCGGTCACCCTCAGCCAGCCTGATAATGGCCCGCTTCCAGTTAGGGGTCTTGCCCCGATGAACACCCATGCTCTTCCAGCGACCGGGTCTGTTATCGGTATTTACATTCTCCACCTGAACCTCAAATAGTTCTTCAATGGCTCTTTTTATTTCCATCTTGTTGGCATCACCGGCCACCACGAAGGTATACCGGTTATCCTCTTCGATACTAAACAGGCTCTTCTCCGAGACATGTGGCTTAATTATTACCTCGCTGGGATCCTTCATCTGCTCAACGCCTCCTCAATCAAAAGCCTGGCCTCTTCAGTCAACACCAGTTTTTCACAGTTTAAGAGGTCATAAAGATTGAGACCGGCAGCAGGCATTACCTTGACCATTGGCAGGTTTCTGGCTGACTTATAGACATTCTCATCCTTGCTGGCTGTGAGAATAAGAACCTTCTTATCGCTGAGTCCCAGACCCTCTAAAATAGATACCATTTTCTTGGTCTTTGGCTCCTCAAGCTCCAGGCTCTCAAGCAGGATCAGGTTCTCCTCACTCCTCAGTTGAGAAAGGGCAGAACGCAAGGCAAGAGATTTTACCTTCTTTGGGGTCCGTTGAGAATATTTGCGCGGCTTGGGACCAAAGGTAATACCTCCCCCCACCCAGAGAGGTGACCTGATACTGCCATGTCTAGCCCTGCCGGTTCCCTTCTGACGCCAGGGTTTTCTCCCGCCACCAGAGACTTCATTTCTGGTTCTGGTGGAGGCAGTTCCCCTTCTTTTGGCCGCCAGCTGGCCGCGCAGGGTCTGATGAATGGCCTCTTCATGAACTGTGGTAAAGAATATATCATCACAGAGCTCTGACTCTCCAACATGTGTACCCTCTATATTTAAAACAGCTACACTACCCATCAGACTCTCCTCCTTCCTTTCACTCATCCTATCTATCTGGCAGCCTTAACTGCCTCCTGAATAACCACCAGTCCCTTTTTGGGGCCCGGAACAGCGCCCTTAACAATCAGTAGATTCTGTTCAGGATCAGCACTGACAACCTCCAGGTTCTGAATGGTTACTCGTTCGCCTCCCATCCGACCCGGCATTTTTTTGCCCTTGAAGACCCTGGCCGGATCTGCAGAGGCACCAATGGAACCGGGAGCCCGATGGAAACGAGAACCATGAGTGGCAGGACCACCAGCAAAGCCCCAGCGTTTCACCACTCCAGCAAAACCCTTACCCCTGCTGGTGGCAGTTACATCCACCATCTCACCTGGAGCAAAGATATCTACCTGCAACTGATCACCGATCTCATATTCCGCTTCCTGATCACCGTCAAACCTGATCTCTCGCAGGTACTTCTTGGGACTTAAGTCATGCTTCTTAAATTGCCCCAGTTCCGGTTTTTTCAGTCTCTTTTCAGCTATATCCTGAAAGCCCAGCTTGAGGGCCTGATAACCATCACGTTCCTCTGTCTTTTTCTGTACTACCAGACAGGGACCGGCTTCGATAACTGTTGCCGGAATAACATTTCCCTGGTCATCGAAGATCTGGGTCATCCCCAGCTTCTTTCCCAGGAGACCCTTACCCATGACCAACACCTCCTGACAGTAAAGGATTATAGTTTAATCTCAATATCAACTCCGGCTGGAAGGTCCAGCCGCATCAGAGAATCCACAGTCTTTGGTGTGGGACTCTTGATATCTATTAAGCGTTTATGGGTTCTCATTTCAAACTGCTCTCTGGCATCTTTGTGGATGTGAGGTCCTCTGAGAACTGTAAAGACCTCTTTCTTGGTCGGAAGAGGAACCGGGCCGGCCACTAATGCTCCCGTCCTCTTCGCCGTATTAACTATCTTTTCCACAGACTGATCCAGGATTTCATGATCGAAGGCCTTGAGCCGGATCCTGATCTTTTCCTGATCCTCTACCACCCATATCCCCCCTTTAACTGTATTCCATACTTAAAAAAGGAGAGGGGAGCTAGCTGCCCCTGCTCTCCCACACATCTATTCAATGATCTCGGTAACAACACCGGCACCAACGGTCTTTCCACCCTCACGGATGGCAAAACGCAGACCCTCTTCCATGGCAATGGGAGTAATTAACTTACCCTCCATCTCGATGTTGTCTCCGGGCATCACCATCTCCACTCCCTCGGGCAGTCCAATATCTCCGGTCACATCTGTGGTCCGGAAGTAAAACTGAGGACGATATCCATCAAAGAAGGGAGTATGACGACCACCCTCCTCCTTGGATAATACATACACCTCAGCCTTAAAATGAGTATGGGGTGTTATTGAACCGGGCTCGGCCAAAACCTGACCGCGCTCAATCTCATCCCTGGCTATCCCACGCAACAGGGCACCAACGTTATCACCAGCCACTGCCTCATCAAGTAACTTCCTGAACATCTCCACACCGGTAACAACTGTATCCTGGGTCTCCTTGATACCAACAATCTCTACCTTGTCACCAGGACTCAATACACCACGATCTATCCTGCCCGTAGCCACTGTACCACGACCGGTAATACTAAATACATCCTCCACCGGCATCAAGAAAGACTTCTCAGTGTCACGCTCAGGAGTAGGCAAATAATCATCAACAGCATCCATTAACTCCAAAATACTGCCACACCACTCACACTCACGCTCACCACAGAAACACTCTAATGCCTTTAAAGCTGAACCGGTAACCACTGGAGCCTCATCACCCTCAAACTCATACTCGTTCAACAGATCACGAACCTCCATCTCCACCAGCTCAACTAACTCCTCATCATCTACCATATCAGCCTTGTTTAAAAATACCACAATCCCGGGGACACCCACCTGACGGGCTAAGAGTAAGTGCTCGCGAGTCTGAGGCATGGGACCATCAGCCGCCGAAACCACCAGAATAGAACCATCCATCTGAGCAGCACCGGTTATCATGTTCTTCACATAGTCAGCATGACCCGGACAGTCAACATGAGCATAATGACGATTCTCCGTCTCATACTCCACATGAGCCGTGGCAATAGTAATCCCACGCTCCTTCTCCTCCGGTGCATTATCTATATCCTCAAACTCCGATGAACCCTCGCCTCCATGGTATAAACACTTGGTTATCGCTGCCGTCAAAGTGGTCTTACCATGATCAACATGACCAATGGTTCCTACATTCATGTGCGGCTTGGACCGCTCAAACTTCTCCTTTGCCATC
>CAZXKH010000037.1:0-10732 GCA_964641385.1 uncultured Clostridia bacterium
GAAAAAATTGGCAGACAGCAGCACATTTTAGTAAATACCATATTGCGTTGTAGTGCTAATTACCATCCAGGAACCACAATCTGTAAGACTATAATCAAGGCTGCGTTTCTGCAGCAAGTTTCCGACCACCACATAGACATTTTCATCCTCCCTTATTATATCCTCCGGCAGTAGCCTGACATCATCCTCCTCTGCAGTAAAAACCTCTGCCCGGGCATACATGCCTGGCTTTAACTGGTGATCGGGGTTCTCTACCGTTACTTCTACTTCAAACTGTCCGCTTTCTGGATCAGCTGCCGGACTAACATATGATACCTGACCTTCAAACTCCCTCTCAGGCAGAGCATCCACAGTGACCAGAGCCCTCTGGTCCCTTTCTAAGTGGACAACATCCATCTCACCCACCTGGAAGCTAACCTTAATCTGATCAAGGTCAATAATAACCATCACCGGCTCTTCCCCCACTAACTCACCGGTCTCTATCTCTTTTCTAAAGATTGTCCCGGTTGAAGGAGCCTCAATGCTGGTATCACGATATCCCATCTCAGCCATTGACAGATCGGCAGTAGCAAGTTCTACCTCAGCCTGGGCCATCTGAATCTCCTCTTCTCGTGCTCCTCCCCTGGCTGTTTCCAGCTCTCTTTTGGCCAGTGATAACTCCGCCTCTGCCACTCTGTACTCTGCTTCTGTTCCTTCATACTCATGGAGAGAGACAACATCATTCTCATAGAGGTGCTTCATTCTCTCATAGCTTCTTTTGGCCAGTAAGGCCTGAGCCTCAGCCTGGTTTACCCTTTCTTCCAGCTGTTTAATCTCTTCCTTTCTGGCTCCAGCTCTGGCCATTTCCAGCTGGGCCTCAGCCACACTCAATCCAGCCCGGGCCTGCTTATACTGCTCCTCCATCCGCTCGGAATCTATTTTGAAGAGCAGGTCTCCCCTTTCTACCCGCTCCCCTTCTTCAACCAGTATCTCCTCCACCTGACCACTTACCTTTGGAACAACAATGGTCTGTCGATTGGGTTCAGTTACCCCATCAAAATCTATACTCTCTTGATATGAACGGCTAAGGACAGGGGCTGCAGTAACTTTGACCAGATCACTTTCAGCCGAAGTAGTTACACCCTTCTCTTCGCCAGTATCTGGCTGAAGGGTATCTCTCATACTCTCCAGCTCCTGACTGAGCTGAGAGATCTGCAGCACTCCCCATATTCCAGCCATTAACAGTAAAGAACATGCTATGATAATAGCTGCTATCATCGACTTTCGATTAACTCTTTCCAGCACTGCTTAATCACACTCTCCCCAACAGATATTTATTATTCCTTAAAACTCTCAAATAAGACCTTGATTACACTCCTGTAGATCCTTTCCACCGGAAATTCATCGGCAAAGGTCAACCAGTGAACAGCAACAGCCCAGACGGAACCAACAATGACAGTAGCAGAGCTCTCTAAGTCATCGATTTTAAAGGAGCCCTCCTCAACTCCTCTGGCAAGAATATCCCTGATAATCACTGTATGCCTGTTATGTAGCCTGACTATCCTATCCATCAGAGTCAATCGAAACCCCCATAATTCCCGCACAAGGAAAATACAGAATTTCTGATGCATGGAGAAATACTCCAGCTGAGCCCTGATGGCCAGCTTCAAATTCTCCTTAGGGGAAGCAGAAGCAATCAGCTGTTGATTGACATATTCCACCAGCCCCTCAATACCATCATCCAGGATAGATGAGAAGAGATGATCCTTGTTCTCAAAATGAATATATAGAGTACCCTTACCCACTCCAGCCTGATGAGCAATCTCCTCCATGGTTGTCTGATGAAAACCCTTATCAGCAAAAATATTTACAGCTGCCTCAATAATCCGTTGATATTTGTTGCTTCCCCTCCTGGTCATGGCATCAATTCTCCTTTTTGTTTATTCATTTATGTGCATAATTATAAACCTGGCCGGTCAGTTCTCAATTATGATCATACATGAAAGCCAAGGATATATCAAGGCTTAAAACAAATCAATTACAATCAAGAAAGAGCCTGATTTACAGGGATAATCCATAAATAATAATAAATAACTGCTGAGACTGGAGAGCAAAAAATAGATCTAAAAAATAAGAGAACAGCTGCCCTCCAGCAGACAGCTGTTCTCCCCTCTTCACCAAAACTACTATGGCGTTATAATTATTATTTGTTGCCTTTATTATCCTTTATTTTAAAGATTTTCAGTATCTCATCCAGCTCCATAAACTCAGTCTTCATGTTTTCACTGCTTGATGCCACCTGTTCCACCAGGCTGGCATTCTGCTGTGTAACCTGATTCATTTCATCAAGTGCTGTCTTAATCTCCTGCACCGAACGGTTCTGGTTCTGCTGAGAGCTGGCAATCTCTCCAATAACACTGTTGGTCTTTTCAGTATTCTTCACAATATCCTTCAAGACACTTTCCGTTCCCTCCATCAGGCTGTTACCCTTCTCTACCTTTTCAATACTGTTGTTGATCAGCTTCTCAATCTCTCCAGAAGCCTCAGAGGCTCTTCCGGCAAGGTTCCTGACCTCTGCTGCCACCACAGCAAAACCCCTGCCCTGTTCACCGGCCCTGGCAGCCTCTACTGCAGCATTAAGGGCCAAAAGGTTGGTCTGGAAGGCAATGTCATTCACCTTCTCAATTATTTCTGCTATTTCCCGGCTGCTGCTGGTTATCTCCTCCATGGCCTCCGACATCTCACCCATGGACACCTCTCCCTGCTGAACATGTTCAAGGGTATTCTCAGAAATGGTATCAGCCTGCACTGCGCTTTCAGAGGAGCTGGCAATGGAACCCGCCACTTCATCAACTGTAGAGGAGAGTTCCTCCAGAGAAGCAGCCTGTTCCTGTGTCCGCTGTGAAAGGTCCTGGTTACCCCTTGTAATCTCTTCAGCCACCTCTTTTACTGTTCCTGATGCAGTCTTAACTCGGGAGATAGTATTATTTAGGGAAGCAACAGTATCATTAAAGGAACTGGCCATCTGTCCTACCTCGTCACCGGAATAAACCTTTGATTTAACTCTCAGATCTCCTGCCGCCAGTTCTTTAAATACCTGGGAGAGCCTGTTAATGGGTAAAACAATACGGCGGGTAAGCAGCAGAGACAGGATGCCGGTTAAAACTGCAATCACCAGGATCATAATGGCAGACATATATAAGGTCTGCTGTCGATGTTGATCAAAGGCCTGGGCTGATTCCCCGGCAAAAAGCATGCCGGTAACATTTCCATCGGCATCTGTTATGGCAGTATAGGCACCAAAAATATCATTATCACCAACAATCTCCAGACGGTTAACCCAGCGGCCACCATCCCTGAGCACATCTGAGATGATTTCAGGATGATCAATGGTACTGCCCTCTGCCGGTTCGCCATCCTGATCCAGAACAGTTGTTGCCACCCGTTCATCAGCCAAGAAAATAGTCAGATCTCCCACCCCGATACGCTCCCGGGCCTGAATAACGAATTCAGTATCAGCAAAACGGCCAACTTCGAAGACTCCCAGTAGAGAGCCATCCTCTCCATATAAAGGACCGGCCCCCCTTAATGCATAACCGAAGACTCCTTCATCAAAGGCAGGGATAAAGCTTTCCTGGGTTAATACTTCCTGCAAAAGCACCCTTGAACTGAGATCATCTCCATACTGGTCGGGATTATGATAACGGTAGAAGGAATGCAGATTGCTATCAATAATCTGCATCTGAGTAATATCATACTCAGTCTCCAGAAAATCACCATAGGACTGTAATATTCTGTCGGCCTCTCTTCTGTTACCCTCCTCTACAGCCTGAATCAGCTGCTCATCCCGGGTAATAAAGGAATAGGCCATGGCCAGCTTTTCCTCTTCTTCCTCTACCAGGGCTTCAAAGCTACCCAGGTGTTGATCAACCTGATCTATTGATGCCTCTTCCATAAACTGTACATCACGAGAGGACATAATATAGACCAGAGCTATACTACAGACTAAAACCATGAGAATAAAGCTAATCATTACCTTTGCCTTCAGACTTATCCCCAATCTGTTCCAGAATCCTTTGGATTTTTCTGCTGCAGCCACCACAAACTCCCCCTAATTAGGTAATTAAATAACAGATGTAAATAAAAGACAGAAAAAAATTAACTATCTATCTTAGAACAATAAATGTTGCCCTGTTCCCCGTATTGCTGCAAGAATAATAGAAATAGTCCGTGGCTGCTGTTGTAACCAGAAAACCAAGACCACGGCCCCTTCTGGAAACCTCATTCTGTATGTTGTGAATATCATTACCGGTCATAAAGGCCTTTTTACGCCAATCAAAGCCCAGTCCCTCATCCTCCACACTGACCAGAAGATACCTCTCCTCTATTTCAGCATGGACGCTAACTTTCCTGCCAGTAATAAATTGATTTCCATGTTCTACAGCATTAATCAAAAGTTCATGCAAGGCCATTATTATCTTATCAGTATCAGCAAAATAATTATCTAAAAAAGATTTCATTTGCTCCTTGGCTGTTTCTACCTCCTGCAGATTGCTTTCTAGGACCAGATTAAGGCCTGGGCTCTCTTCAATCCCTGCCGTCTTAAAGATCAAAAAGGTTATATCATCATCTCCTGTCATTCTGCCGGTAAAGGAAGAAAAATCCTTCTTGATCTCCTCTCCAATGGCTGGAGGAGGCAGGTAACTATTTGCTTTGATAACACCTTTAAATCCATCTCCGTAAACCCTCTCCCCGGCTCTCTGCTCAATAAGACCATCTGAACAGAAAAAGAGCACAGCCTCCGAAGGGATCTTGACTCTCTCACTGTGGTACTGCAATTCATTTTCTGAAATTGCAGTTGAAATAGGCATCCCGCCGGCAGCAAGCTCCCTTATCTGGCCCTGATAAAAAAGCAGAGGTGAGACATGCATACCGGCACTGCTGTAGGTCAGCACCCTTTTATTTAAATCAAAAATCCCCAGCAGGATGGTCACAAAGTAATCCTCGGGATAACCCTCATTGACATACTGCTTAAACATAAAATCTAGGATCTCTTCGGGATCAGGGTCAGAATCCTCTGGCATCAGTTCAACATAACTGCCAATTGTATTTTTGACAAAAGCACTCATCATGGCTGCATCCAGGCCATGACCAGTAATATCAGAGATATAAAAGAGAAGCAGCTCACTGCTGATACTGATAAAATCATAAAAATCTCCACCCATCCTGTTGGCAGGCTGGTAGTAGGCATAGAGATCCAGATTATCCAGATCCGGTCTGATATTGGGCAGGGTATTCTTATGCACCCTCTCCGCCTTGGAAATCTCTTCATCAAGGAGGCGGTTAACCCGCTCCAGCTCCATACTCTGTAGTTCAAGATCCAGTGTATAGTCAGCGATTTTTTTCTCTGCCCGGTGTCTGACCAGAGCACTGGCAAGGGTCTCCATTACCAGCTGAAGAACTGCAATCTCTTCCTGTGGCCACTCCCTTTTTTCTTTTAGAGCACCAAAACCAATAAAACCTGCCAGCCTACCCTGGACAAAGAGGGGAAAGGATAGAACTGACTTCAATCCAAGCTCCTTTAACGCCTGCTTTTCTATAGCTGCCTCCTCCGGCAGCTGATCAACATCTGGAATATGTACCTGTTGAAGCTCCTCGATCTGTTCCTGCCACCAGGTCATCCTTTCAAAGGACAAACCCTCCACCAGCTCAATCTCTTCTTTTACACCCTCCACACACCACTCATAAAGACTATCAATCCTGCTATCCTGCTCTGAAAAAAGGCAGAGATAGCTCCGATCAACCCCCATAAACTCACTAACCCTTTGCAGAAAATAATTAATGCTCTCTTCCATCTCTTCGGCAGGAGCATTTATAAAATGGGTGGAGATCTCTGAAACTATCCTCTCCAGTTCCAGCTGCTGCTGCAGCTTTTTTTCCGCCCGCTTCTGCCTGGTGATATCAACAGCCACACCGGTATGCCTGACCATCTTATCATGATCATCAAAAACGGGAAAGGACCTGGCCCATACCCAGCGAATACCTCCATCCGGTCGAACTATTCTGTACTCCTGATTAAAGCTTCCTCCCTGTATGTACCGCTCAAAATGCTCAAAAACAGCAAGTTTATCATCATCATGGACTGACTCCAGAAAGGTATCGGGATTATCGTAAAGGCTCTGACAGCTTCGACCCCAGACCTCCTCATAGGCAGGACTGATATACAGCATCTCCCCATTATCAGCTGAACGCAGCCAGAAGACCTCATTAACATTCTCTGCCATCTGCCTAAACCGTTCTTCGCTCTCCCTTAGTTCCTCCTCCATCCTGATGCGCTGAGTAATATCACTGTATACTCCCAGGATGCCATAGACTTCATTCTTTTCATTAACCAGAGGCACTTTACTGGTACTGATCCAGAGACGTCTACCATCATGGGTTTCTAAGGGCTCAATTATTTTTCTTTTAGCCTTCCTGGTCTCCATCACTTCCAGATCATCTGCCATATATCCCTCCCTCTCCTCTGCAGGCCAGGGCAGGTCATGGTCTGTCTTGCCTATCACCTCATTGCTATCCTCAAAGCCTACATGGTTTGCAAACACCTGGTTACAGCCCAAATATACTCCCTGAGGGTCCTTCCAAAAGATTGCCTGTGGGACTGAGTTTAGGATAGTGTTCAACTTGGATCTACTCTGCTTTAGCTCTTGTTCCATCTCCTTGCGTTCAGTAATATCAACACCAAGGCCAAGAACACCAACAGTCTGACCCTCTTCATCCTCCAGTCTGGTCTTGATCACCTGCAGGGTGTGCTGCTTGCCATCGGTAAAGGTCAGCCGTTCCTCACAGGCATAGGGCCCCTCTTTTTTCAGCGCCATAAGATCGCTTTGCCTGCATTCCTCCATCTCCTGAGGAGTTACAGAAGGTCTTTCAGAGGGAAAGCGGGTATTTCTTTCATAATAATCATTAACCATTAATGGATCTCTATTCTCATCCATGACCCAGATACCAATGGGCGCTGAATTAAAGATGCTGTCTAAGAGATTTCGCTGACGCTCAATCTCGCGTTCATTCTCCTTTAAGTCAGTAATATCCCGGCTGGAACCAAGGATCTTAACCACCCTGCCTTCCTCTAAAATAGGAGTCAGGACAGTGTGCCAGATTCTCTGTCCACCTGGAAGCACAAGTCGCTCCTCATATTCAGTAACACTGGCCAGCTGGCAGCAACGCTGATAATTAGATGTTACCCGATCTGCAGTCTCAGGGTCGAGAAGATCATCAGGTTTACGGCCCAAAATATCATCCAGATTAAGACCCGTCAGCTGCTGATGAGAAAGGTTATTTCTACCAAAGCGAAAACTCCCATCCTCCTCCACATCAATAATAAACATTGCATCCTGAGTGTTATTGAAAATTAGCTCGTACTCACGGTTTAGTTTGTCCAGTTCATTTTTGCTTGCTTCCAGTTGATTTCTGGCCTGCCTGGATTCAGTAACATTTGTTACCACAGTAGCAAACTGTCCTTTTTGGGGAGAAAAGGCCGAGATACGATACCAGCTATCAAGGGGTTCTGAGTAACGTTCAAAGCGAATATTTTCACCTTTAAGAGCCACCTGCCCGTAGATCTCAATAAACTCAGTCTCCTCTATGCCAGGAATAACTTCCGTCACCCTTTTACCCAGTATATCTTTCGCCTCAAGACCCGTCTGTTCCTCAAAGGCCCTGTTTACATCTAAAAACCTGTAATCAACTGGATTACCATTGTCGTCCAGCAGGATTTCATGCAGAGCAAAACCATTTAAGGTATTGTTGAAGAGCCTCCTGTATTTTTCTTCACTCTCTTTGAGCTGTCTATCTTTTCGGCGGATAATATCCACCGTCAGGCCCATGCCAAAAGCAACCATCAGTGCAGCAAAAAAACCACCTATCAATCCCTCCACATTTATGGGAACCACCAAATGATAGGCCAGCCTGACAAGAAGAAACCAGACTGAGGCCAGCAGACCTCCCTTAAGACCCCCGTAAAGAGCTGTAGATGACACCATTGCAAACATAAAGATGCCCTTGGCAAAGAGAGGCAGAGGTAAAAAGTATAGGATGGCAAATATGATCCAGATAAGCCCAATAACAATAGTTCCAGTATCAGGCCTGGTACCTGATTTATGTTCTTCAGAAAAAAACATAACATCTTCCCTTCAATGAAAACTATAATCAATACCAGTAAAAAATTTATATATCTCCAAAATTGAGTATATTACACTCTAACAATAACTGGTCATAGCCTAAAAATCATTTAGAAAAGGATATATGGTGATCCCCATAGAAGACAAAAGCTATAATATTAGTAATAATTAAGCACAGAGTGCTCTCCCATGATAAAAAAAATAGGAAATTATTTCTCAGTCAGTTAACATCAAGAGATCCAGTTAAAATACAAGTATTATGGCCCCTATAATAATAAATACAAGAGAAGAAATTAGCTGTAACCTGGGCCTGGATATTCTGGAGACATAACGGGCTCCAAGAAAGGCAACCAGACCGGTATTCACCATTTGAGCCAGCAGGGCACCAAAAAAGACCAGCACAGGAGCTCCGGTCACTGTGGCCAGTGTAAGCACAGTCAGCTGGGTCTTATCTCCCATTTCAGCAAAAAACACCAGCACAAAGACAGTGAAAAAGGTAGAATAACTTTGACTCTTCTCCTCTAGTTCCAGGTCTTTATTTAGATAACCAATAACCCCAATAGTAATAAAAAGCAGGCCACTGATTACTGTAATTATATGGTCAGGGACCAGGTTTCTAATCAGGGTGCCAAAAAGGACCACCCCTCCTATATTCAACATCAGGGCTGTAATAGATCCCAGATAAACCTGAATTGCGGAACGCCTGGCTGACATAAATAGAGTAACCAGCTGAGATTTATCCCCTATCTCAGCTAAAAATACTGTACTGAAGGCAAGAACTATCAGCTCCACTGGCTCATCCCCTAAAAATGATCGATGACTAAGGCACTGTATTATAAATTCTATCCCTGTTAAGCTGCTATAATAAGTAAATATTTTACTAAAAAATTCTCTCCTTATGACAATTGTTCTGCTAATATGATAAAATCCCTTCTCCTTTTATGCTTTTTTTAAGGTCAGCTCAACACAGATCATCGTAAAACAATATTCAAATCAAAAAAAGCAGATATCCAAAACCCCTGATTTTTTATTATTTGAAAGAATATATGCTATCCATTTTCACCCCAAATCTAATTATTTCTAAGAACCTAAGTCTATCACAATAGAGGAGCTGCCTGTGGCTTTATAACTGAACAGTAATTATTGCAATTTACTAAAAAAGAAGACCATTTTCAAAAAAAAGCTTGCAAACCAGAATAAAATATGTTATTATAATTGAAAATGACTTTCATTTTCATTTGTTTCTCTTTCGCTAACATGCAAAAATAATCAATGGAGGTATCTTTAATGTACTTACGAGATTTGGCTGCAAAAATAATCGCTCTATTCATAAAAAACCTTGAATATATAGGCAGCAGATGGCAGGGTTTTGCCAGTTTGTACCAGCATCTATTCTATAAAAGAATGATAGAGAAGGAGCTCTGGCTCTCCAACCTAAAACCTGGAATGAAAATACTGCATTTGGGTTGTGGTCCTGTTCCCTTTACATCAATTTTTTTGGCCCAAAAGGGCTACATAGTAGAAGCCGTAGATAAGGACAATGAAGCAATTCAAAGAGCTAAAACTGTTATTGGAAAAAATGGATTAGATAATAAAATTAAGATAAGACAGGCTGAAGGCAGTAACATTGACTGCTCTGATTATGATGCAGTCTGGGTCTCTTTTTATGTCTCACCCCGTAGAGAGTGCGTACAACAAATCCTTTCAACGATAAAGGATGGAGGAGTAGTTATCTACCGCAATTCAAGAGGCTGGTTAACCAGGCTTTATCAACCCGTCAATTCTGATCAATTCGATCAAAACCGGGAAGTTAAAAGAGTAAAGCAAAGAGTTGGTAAAGAGTCCGTGATTATTCTTAATAATTGCCAGAGTAAGGGTTTAGAACAAAAGACTTTAGTTCAGGTATAAAGGGTTTTATAAAGGAATTATAAAATCTTACATTCCTATATTAACACTTCAAGCTAAAGTCGGAGGATTGAAATAGAATTTTGGTGCAAGTTGACTGGCCTGAGTGCTTCAGGCACCACGTTATCCAGGTGTGACACCTTTGGATAAGACCCCAGTCTGTAACTCTATCCTAGATGCCTAAATCTGGAAGATAGGGACAGTGGTATATGCACAACAGGCCTTGATAACATTAGCTTATGTCAACAGATGTTGAGATTGCCTGTCACAAAAACCAACATTTAGAATAACAATTGGCAATTCATTCGCTTGCAAACAATAAATAATTTAGGAGGGCCCTTTATTTTTAACTTTTATTGAAAATGGATTTCATTTTCATTTATCCTCTCTGATACTAAATATTTTATGGGATTAGCTGAAAAAGATATTCCTGACTGCATATTAGAAAGACATTTACCTGGCTCTGATCCCACACTGACCCTTAGTATAGCTATAAAAGTGTTAATTCTAAGCTAAATCTTGGGTCAACAAAAATAAATATTGTCCCATATTTAGGGAAAAAGATTTGCAAAGGAGTGATTGCCAGGAATAATTTTTACAGCCAAGTATGGCTAAAAAATATTATATTAATATCAAAAACCTGGATGAATATTATTGTAATATTGTTG
>CAZXKH010000038.1:0-680 GCA_964641385.1 uncultured Clostridia bacterium
TGATAGCAGGAGCAGGCTTCTTATTCTTCAGTGAGAGTGGTCCGGGATCAATCAGAGCTCCGATAATAATCTCTCTTCTGGCAGGCCTTGTGATCGGTATCCTGGCTCAGCGCAGCAGGCTCTGTCTGGCAGGCGGAATAAGGGATCTATATTTAATCAAGGACCTACATCTGTTTTCCGGTTTTATAGCAATCTTCATTCTGGCATTGGTTCTAAACCTCTTTTTCGGTAACTTCAACCCTGGCTTTACTGATCAGCCAGTTGCTCACAACCAGGCATTCTGGAATTTTTTAGGGATGGCACTGGCCGGCATGGCAGCAGTTTTTCTGGGTGGATGCCCGCTGAGGCAGACCATCCTGGCCGGTGAAGGAAACACTGATTCAGCAGTGGCCTTCATGGGGATGATCACCGGGGGAGCAGTTGCCCATAACTTCGGACTGGCAGCCAGTCCAGCAGGAGTAAGCAGCAACGGCATGGTGGCAGTTATAATTGGTTTTATCTTTCTCTTGACCGTAGGAATTACAGGCCTTTCAGAGGAGGTGTCATAAATGGCAGAGGAAGTAGTAGATGTCAGAGGACTTTCCTGCCCCCAGCCGGTGGTTGTCACCGGTAGGGAGCTGAAAAAAAAGGAGAGGATCACTGTCCTAACCGACTCCCCCACAGCCCGCGATAATGTGGCT
>CAZXKH010000038.1:690-10527 GCA_964641385.1 uncultured Clostridia bacterium
GGGCACCAGGTTGAGATCAAAAATAGGGAGCAGGATTATGAGCTCATCATCACCAAATAGCTACCTGATTACCTTTTATACCACCTCACAGGCACTGAGGCTGGAAAAGGAAGTTAAGAAGAATAACTTGAAGGCCCAGGTAATTCCAGTTCCCAGAGAACTCAGCTCCTCCTGCGGCCTGGCTCTTAGGGTTGAAACAGAAGAGAAAAGACTACTTAAACTGCTCGAGGAGCTTGCTCCTCCCTTTGACTATCTCTATCAGTCCAGGAATGGAGGATACCGGGAGGTTATAGAGGGAGAATGAAAGGAAAAAAGAGGGTATGGACCCTACATCGGGTTCATCCCCTCTTTGATATCGATCTAAATATTTATTATCTCTTTAGATTGTAAAAGGCTTCCCGGCCCGGGTAATAGGCCAGATCATCCAGCTCCTCCTCTATTCGCAGCAACCGATTGTACTTGGCCACCCGATCACTGCGGCAGGGAGCCCCAGTCTTGATCTGTCCGGCACCGGTGGCCACAGCCAGATCGGAGATAAAGGTATCCTCTGTCTCACCCGAGCGGTGAGATATAACACAGGTATAACCTGCCTGCCGGGCCATGTTGATGGTGTCAAGGGTCTCGGTTAAAGTCCCAATCTGGTTGACCTTGATTAGAATGGAGTTACAGAGACCTTCCTCTATACCACGCTCCAGGCGCCTGGGGTTGGTGACAAAGAGGTCATCACCAACGATCTGCAACCTGTCTGAAAGCTTTGAGGTCAGCTCCTGCCAGCCGGACCAGTCTCCATCTTCATCGAGACCATCTTCAAGGGAGAGCAGTGGATACTCTTCCAGCAGTTCTGAATAATAGTCGATCAGCTGGCTGCTGCTAAGCTCCTTACCCTCTCCCGGCAGGTGATAGGCTCCATCCCGGTAAAGTTCACTGGCCGCTACATCCAGAGCCAGGGCAAGATCCTCCCCCGGACGATAGCCGGCAGCCTCAATGGCCCTGATAATCAGCTCCAGGGCAGGTCTATTCTCTTTAAGATCAGGAGCAAAACCACCCTCATCACCAACAGTGGTGGAATAACCCTCCTGTACCAGCACCTGCTTTAAGTGCTGATAGACCTCAGCCCCCATCTGCAGGGCCTGGCGGAAGCTGGTAGCTCCCAGGGGCATAATCATAAACTCCTGTAAGTCCACACTGTTATCGGCATGCTCTCCCCCATTGAGGATGTTTAGCTGGGGAACAGGTAACAGACAGGTATTTACTCCACCCAGGTAGCGATAAAGTGGCATCTGATAGGCACTGGCAGCAGCCCTGGCCACGGCCAGAGAGACCCCCAGCAGGGCATTGGCGCCCAGCTCTTCCTTGTTGGGGGTGCCATCAAGCTCCCTGAGGATCAGATCTATCTCCGCCTGAAAGGAGGCATCATAACCCACCAGCTCTTCGGCAATGGTGCCGTTAACGTTCTCCACCGCCTGCAGCACTCCCTTACCCAGGTAACGCTCTGAGTCTTCATCTCTCAGCTCAAGGGCCTCCAGAGAGCCTGTGGAGGCTCCGGAGGGAACAGCAGCCCGTCCATAATCTCCCTCCATCAGTATTACCTCTACCTCCAGGGTAGGATTACCCCTGGAATCAAGTATCTCACGGGCAAAAACTTCACTAATGGTGGTATCTATCAGACTCATTTTACCTCACTCCCCATCAATTTATTTCCCGTCATCTCCGGTGGCGGGTTAATCCCCATCAGTTCCAGGATGGTTGGTGCTATATCCTGCAGTGAACCTGAAGCAAGATTGATCCTGCGAGGGCCGTAATAGATCAGGGGCACTGGATTGCTGGTATGAGCGGTGTGTTCTCCACCATCCTCATCCAGCATCTCTTCAGCATTACCGTGATCAGCGGTAATCAAGGCTTCAACCCCTGAAGATTTAAGTCCTCTGAGCACCCGTCCCAGCTCTTTGTCCAGCACTTCAATGGCCTGCATGCAGGGCGCTAACATCCCTGTATGGCCCACCATATCAGGGTTGGCATAGTTGAGGACAATAAAGTCATGCCTGCCCTCCTGTAAAGACTCCAGCAAAAAGTCGGTAAGGAGCCCGGCACTCATCTCCGGTTGCAGATCATAGGTTTCAACCCCAGGTGAAGGAATCAGCTTCCTCTCTTCCCCCGGGACCGGCTCCTCCTGACCTCCATTGAAAAAGAAGGTAACATGGGCATACTTCTCAGTTTCAGCCATATGCAGCTGCCTGAGCCCCCCCTCAGCCAGCACCCGGGCCAGAGTGTTCTTCAGCTCAAGTGGAGAAAAGACCACCGGCAGCTCAAAATCCCGGTCATAGCTGGTCATGGTCACTACCTCCAGCTGGGGAGGAGCAGGACGGGGAAAGGGATTAAAATCCTCTGAGGCCAGCACCCTGATCAGCTGTCGGGCCCGATCTGCTCTGAAGTTAAAGCAGAGGACCCCATCTCCATCCTGCATCAGAGGACCCTCTGTATTCCCTATCAGGGTGGGGGGAACAAACTCATCTCCCTTATCCTGCCGGTAGGAGGCCTTTAGAGCCTCCAGTGAAGAGGAGGCAGTCTCTCCCTCTCCCAGCACATGACAGCGGTAGGCCCTGGCAGTGCGCTGCCAGCGCAGATCCCGGTCCATGCTGTAAAAGCGGCCGCTAACTGTGGCCACCCTTCCTGAGCCCAGCTGCTGCAGTTTATCCTCTAAGGCTCTAAGATATCTTTCCCCACTGCGGGGTGGCGTATCACGCCCATCCATAATGGCATGTATAAAAACCTGATCCAGTTTAAGGGAGGAGGCCAGTTCCAGCAGACCGAAGAGGTGGCGAAGATGGCTGTGCACACCCCCATCGGAGAGAAGACCGATGAGATGGAGTCTTGTACCCCGCTCCTCTACCCCCTTCATTAGCTCCAGCAGGACCTCATTCTGGTAGAAAGAGCCATCATCAAGGGCCTTGTTGATCCTGGTATACTCCTGATAGACGATACGACCTGCTCCCAAATTAAGGTGACCCACCTCTGAGTTTCCCATCTGCCCCTCAGGCAGCCCAACTGCCTCACCCGAGGCCACCAGACTGGTTGAGGGGTAGTTACTCAGGAGATGATCATAATTTGGGGTCCGGGCCCTGTAAATGGCATTCCCCCTATACTCTCTGCCCAGGCCCCAGCCATCAAGAATAAGTAACAGCAGGGGAAACTCTCTCATGGCTTCCATCCTACCCACAGTTTTTCACAATGCCGGCAAAGGAAGCAGCTTCCAGGCTGGCACCACCAACAAGGGCGCCATCGATCTCATCCTCTGCCATCAATTCAGAGATGTTATGGGGCTTGACACTGCCACCGTAAAGGATGCGAATCTCTCCTGCCGCTTCAGCTGCCAGCTCACTGAGGCGTTCTCGCAGCAGGGCAGTTACCTGTCCTGCCTCTTTTGCTGTGGCAGACTTTCCGGTCCCAATGGCCCAGATGGGTTCATAGGCCACAACCAGGCGGTGCATCTTATCTTCATCAACCCCGGCAATTCCCTTTTCCAGCTGATCTTTAACCACCTCAGCCGTCTGTCCCTCTTCCCTCTCTTCTAAGGTCTCACCAAGGCAGAGAATGGGAGTCAGGTCATGCTCAAGGGCAGCCTTAAGCTTGCGGTTGATCTCCTCATTACACTCATTAAAATGCTCTCTTCTTTCAGAATGACCCAGAATAACATAGGAACAGCCAATGGCCTGAAGCATAGGTGGTGATGTCTCACCTGTATAGGCTCCCTCCTCTTCCCAGTACATATTCTGGGCCCCAAGGGCGATATTGGAGGCAGCCAGAAGCTGCTGGACAGGATAGAGCGAGGTAAAGGGTGGGCAGACCAGGATCTCAACTCCCGATACTCCAGCCACTTTTCCCTTCAACTCCTCAACCAGCTCCAGGGACTGAGCCACGGTCTTATTCATTTTCCAGTTTCCGGCAATAAGTGGTATGCGCATTATTATCCGCTCCTGTTAAGTAGTATTTATTTCAACACTTCCAGAGCCGGCAGGGTTTTCTCCGCCAGTAGCTGGAGAAAGGCACCCCCACCGGTGGAGAGATGAGTCATCTCCCTCTCTAAGCCCAGTTCCTTAACCACAGCTGCCGATTCACCGCCACCAATGATGGTGGTGGCCTCACTTCCGGCCAGAGCATTGACCAGCTCCCTGGTTCCCCGGGCAAAGGCCGGCCACTCAAAGACACCCAGAGGGCCATTCCAGATCACTGTCTTGGCTCCCTTAAGGCTCTGTAAAAACTCGGCTCTGGCTTCAGGCCCAATATCAAGTACCCTCTCTCCTGCCGCAACCTGAGCCGGGGAGGAGACCCGATGAGCGGCCTCAGCACTGAATTCTTCAGCCACAACACAGTCAGTGGGGAGTTTTATCTCTACCCCCTTCTCATCTGCCAGAGCCATCAGCTCCCTGGCTTCAGCTACAGCCTCTTCATCAACCAGAGACTCTCCCAGCTGGTGTCCCTGTGCCCGGAGAAAGGTATTGGCCATCCCTCCACCGATCAGTATCCCATCTGCTATCTCCAGCAGGGTTTTGATAACCCCGATCTTATCACCAATCTTGGCTCCACCCAGCAGGGCCAGAAAGGGGCGTTCTGGATCCTCTAGAGCCCCCTGAATAACCTCCAGCTCTCTCAACAGGAGAAAACCTGCAGCAGAGGGAAGTGCCCGGGCCACCCCCCAGGTGGAGGCGTGTTTGCGGTGGGCGGCACCAAAGGCATCGTTGACATAACAGTCTCCCAGGCTGGCCAGCTGATCAACAAACTCACTGTCACAGGCCTTCTCTCCCGGGTTAAAGCGAAGATTTTCCAGCATAAGTACCTGACCGGTTCCCAGCTGGGAAACAGCCCGGTCAACCTCTCTTCCCAGTATCTGGTCCACCTTAATTACTGACTGCTGCAGAAGGTTGGAGAGATGCTGGGCCACAGGATCAAGCCTCAGCTCCTCCTTTACCTTCCCACCGGGACGACCCAGGTGAGTGGTGATGATAATCCTGGCCTTACTGCTAATTAAATACTTAATGGTGGGCAGAGCAGCAAAGATTCTGCTGTCATCAAGAATCCGGCCCTCATCAAGGGGTAGATTAAAGTCTACCCTGACAAGAACATGCTTCCCCTCCACCTCCAGCTCCGTTACCCTTTTAATATCTTTCATAATTAAAGACTCCTATTCAACTACGTACTGACAGAGTTCAACCAGTCGGTTGGAAAAACCCCACTCGTTGTCGTACCAGGAGATAACCTTTACCATTCCATCACCAACCACCATGGTGGAATCGGCATCAAGGATTGAAGAATGGGGATCACCGATAAAGTCTCGAGAGACCAGCTCTTCATCACAGCAGGCCAGAATACCCTCCAGGTCACCGGCCGCAGCCTCCCTAAAGGCATCATTTATACTTTCCTTACTGGCCTTCTCTTTGAGAGTAGCCACAAAATCTACCACCGAGACATTGGGAGTGGGAATACGCATGGCCATACCATTCAGTTTACCCTTCAGTTCAGGCATTACCAGCGAGATAGCCTTGGCAGCACCGGTGGTGGTGGGTATAATATTCTCGGCTGCTGCCCTTCCCCTTCTAGTCTTTTTGGCCGGTGCATCAAGAATAGCCTGTCCCTGGGTATAGGCATGAACTGTAGTAATCAGACCCTCTTTAATACCAAACTCCCGGTTTAGAACAAGGGTCAGGGGAGCCAGGCAGTTAGTGGTACATGAACCATTGGATATTACATGGTGTTGTTCTGGATCATACTTGTCCTCATTTACTCCCAGCACTACAGTCAGATCTTCACCTGAGGCTGGAGCAGAGATCACTACCTTTTTAGCACCACCCTCTAAATGCTGGCTGGCATCCTCAGCGTCTGTAAATAAACCGGTGGCTTCAATTACAACATCAACTCCGGCCTCTCCCCAGGGAACATTGCCTGGCTCTGCTTCACTAAAGACTGCCAGCTCCTGACCGTTAATGAAGATGGCATCATCCCTGCTGGTGACATCAGCATCAAGGGTACCGTGAACACTGTCATACTTTAAGAGATAGGCAAGGTTATCTGCCGGTACCAGATCATTGATGGCCACCACCTTAAAGTTGGGATCTGACATCCCGGCCCTAAAGGTGCAGCGCCCAATCCTTCCAAAACCATTAATACCTACTTTAACCATTATCATCTTCCCCCTTTGTTTTACTTGCCTTAATTAGTATTACTCTTCTTCGATTAGACTATCAAACTTCTCTCCCACTACTGACTGCTACTGGTTACAACCTTAATCTGCTTCCAGCTTCCCTCCTTAAACTTAATTACCATCAAGATCCCCTGGAGTACAACACTGAGACTGATGGCCAGCCAGATACCTGTGGACTGCAAATCCAGCACAAAGGCCAGAAAATAGGCCAGCGGCGTGCGCACCACCAGCCAGGAAATGACTGTTATATAGAAGGGAGGTCGGGTATCACCCGCTCCCTGAAGCCCCTTGGCCAGCACAATACCGATGGCGTGAAAGGGCTCTGCCAGGGCAATAATCCGTATAAACCAGGTGCCGATCTCGATTACACTCTCATCCTGCACGAAAAATCTAACAATCTGAGGAGCAAAGATAAAGGAGACCAGGGCAAAGATAGTCATGATAATAACACCAATTCTGGTAGCCGCCCAGCCGCTCTCCTCCGCCCTTGAGACATCACTGGCCCCCAGGCTCATTCCCACCAGGGTAGTGGCAGCAGTTCCCACTGCCAGTCCCGGCATCAGAGAGTACTGGGTAATCTTGGTCCCAATGGAAAAGGCGGAAACAGCCGCCGTCTGCGAAGCAGTACGGGCGATCATGCCCACCAGAATAATGGTACTGATATTGCGGGCCAGTCCCTGAAGGGCAGCAGGAGTCCCGATCTTTAATATCTGCTTCATCTCCAGCAGACGGAAGCGGAAAAAGGCCTTCAGGCTTAGCGCCAGGCCATAGCGGTCATTCAAAAGCACTATCAAGCCCAGCACCATTCCCACCAGACGAGAGAGGGCACTGGCCACTGCCGCCCCCATCACTCCCAGGGTGGGAAAAAAAGCCACACCAAAGATCAGTAAGTAATTGCCAACAATATTAACTATATTAACCAGAACCTGTATTATCAAAGGAGTCTTGGTATCTCCAGCTCCATGCAGGATGGCCTTGACCATAAAGTTGCCAAGAAAGAAGAAGACCCCCAGGAAAAAGACATTCATATAACTTAAACCAAGTTCTATTACCTCCGGCTGTGCACCGAGAACAACCAGCATCCACTCAGAGCTTAACAGGCCTGCAGGAATCATTACCACTGAAAACAAAAAACAGAGAATTAAAGCCTGAGCCGCCACCTGGCCTGCCCTATCCTCTTCTCCCCGGCCACAGTAACGAGCCACCATGGCTGTAGCCCCGGTGGAAACTGCCAGGATTAAAATCATAATAATCATGATAATCTGTCTGCTGATACCCACAGCCGCAATGGCCTCAGAACCAAGGTATCCAACCATTTTCAAATCAACGGTCCCGATCAGTACCTGTAACAGTGACTGAATAACAACCGGCCAGGCCAAAAACCATACACTGCGGCCGATGTGTCCCTCAACCAGCTGCCGGGCCCGCTCCCCTCTTTCCGCCATCTTTTAGCACCTCTTCAACTTCAATCATAGCGTCTTCTTCTGGTGGAGGAGGGGATACTCAGCTGCTGCCTGTACTTGGCCACCGTTCTCCTGGAAAGTCTAATACCCTCCTGGGCCAGTCTTTCAACAATCTTCTGGTCACTAAGAGGGCTGGCCTTATCCTCTCTTTTAATTAAATCCTCGATCATCTTCTTGATACTGGTTGCTGCCAGATCCTGTCCCTGGTGTCGGTGAATTCCACTGGCAAAAAAGAATTTAAGCTCAAAAAGGCCGTGGGCTGTCTGTACGTACTTATTGGTAGTAGCCCGGCTGACCGTGGATTCATGGACTCCGATCTGTTCAGCAACCTGCTGCATGGTCAGTGGACGCAAATACTTTATTCCTCGACTGAAAAAGGAGCGCTGGAAGTCAATTATAGCCTCCATGGTACGATAAATTGTCAGGCGGCGCTGTTCAATGGCTCTAATCAACCAGAGGGCTGAATCCAGCCTTTCCTTTAAATACTGCTGTGCCTGCTGATGATCCATATTCCGCAGCAGCTTGCGGTAATAAGCATTAATTCTCAACCTGGGACCAAAGTCATTGGTAAGAATATAAAACTTACCCTCTATCTCCTGCACAATTAGATCGGGTTTTAAGAATTTAACTCCTTCCTTTTGGGAATTAAAATTGGCAGCAGGATAGGGATTGAGAGTCATTATCAGATCAAGGGCCTGCTGTATCTCTCCCCGGGAAACACCCAGCTCTTCCGCCAGCTCCTTAATCCGGTGCTGTCCCAGATCATGAAAATGGTTGCTGATAATCTTTTCAGCCAGTAAAGTATCTGTATTTAAGGCCTTAAGCTGCATTAAAAGAGATGACTTAAGATCGGGAGCTGCAATTCCCAGTGGATCAAGGGATTGAACCAGAGAAAGAACACTATTAACCTTCTCCAGGCTGAGACTAAGATCTCTGGCTATCTCTTCAACACCAAGCTCCAGAAAACCTTTATCGTTCAGGTTGCCTATAATATATTCACCAATTTTTTCTTCCTGGGGAGAGGAGATCAGGAGCTGTAGTTGGTGGTTTAAATGCTCCTCTAAGTTTTCTGGTCGTGCAACAAAGTCTTCAAAGTTAACCTCCTGCTTTTGCTTATCACTGGAGGACTGATAGCTGTAATTGCTGTTGGCAAAGTACTCCTCCCACTCTAAATCCTCTTCCCCATTACTATCAGGAAGCTCCTCTTTATCATCAGCAGCAGTCTGCTGTAATTCCAGCACCGGGTTGGCTAAAAGCTCCTCTTCCAGTGATTGTTTTAGCTCCACAGTTGAAAGCTGAAGCAGCTTAATAGCCTGCTGCAGCTTGGGAGTCATAATCAGTTGCTGCTTTTGTTCCAGTGCCAGATCCTGAGTTAAACGCATTTGGTCCTCACCCCTTCCGAGATGAATAAACCCTTACTTTCCAGGCTGAAATAGCCTTTCCCAGCTCAATCCATTCTCCTCTAACCCATCTTCCATAATCAGGCTCATGATACATCTGGCCAGGGCCTGAGGGTTATGGCGAACCAGATCCCTTTTGCTGATCAGATCACCACTGACAACCTCAATTCCCTGCAGGTTTTTTTCTTCCGAATTAAGTTTTACAGGATATGCCCCTTCCTGCTCATACCTCTGAGCAAGATCGGGAGGAATAGAACCATCATTAACAATTATGTTATTAATAACCCCGGCTACTGTATGTTTTTCAATGGCTCTCAGGTGATCCTCCACACTGTAACCATCAGTCTCACCGGGCTGAGTCATTACATTACAGACATATATTTTGATGGCCTCGCTCTGCTGTAGCGCTGCAACCATACCCTTTAACAGCAGGTTGGGTATAATACTGGTATACAGGCTTCCCGGTCCCAGCACAACTGCCCTGGCCTCCCTGATAGCCTTCTCTGCTTCAGGTAATAACTGGGCCTCTTCAGGCTTAATATGAACCCTGCTGATAGTTGAACTGGCCTCACCAATACTGGATTCTCCCTCTACTATCGATCCATCCTCCATTTGGGCATAAAGACTAATATCATCGAGGGTTGAAGGAAGAACCTGACCCCTGACAGCCAGCACCCGGCTGGATTCCTTAATGGCCCCTTCAAAATCGCCTGTTACCTTCCCCATGGTGGTAATGAATAGATTGCCAAAGCTGTGTCCCTTAAGACCATCTCCATCA
>CAZXKH010000039.1:0-10420 GCA_964641385.1 uncultured Clostridia bacterium
CCCTTATCCTCATATTGTTTTATTTATTATTTATTATTTATATTTGAAAATAATAAACATGATTTACGATATCTAGAATAAAAACTGTAGATCAGTATGCAAAAATATGTTTCCCGATTCGGGCCAGAACCTCTCTGGTTGTTATCCAGCGCAGTTCAGTAGCAATACTGGGATTGTAGAAAAATAGAGCCCCATTGGTAGGATCGTACCCCAGCAGAGCCAGCTGGGCCGCCTTGAGAGCACTATCTGTATAGTAAATATTGATCTGTCCATCCTGAACAGAGGTAAACTGCCCCTCCTCCAGGACTATATCCCTGATATTGTCAGGAAATCTGAGATCATTCTTGCGGTTAATGACAACTGCCCCCACTGCTACCTGTCCCTTAAAATTCTCACCCCTGGCCTCACCGGTAATGGTTTGAGCCAGATAAACTACCTGCTGCTGATCGAGATCCTTTAATAACTCTTCCAGTTCGGGTAGCTGAGAGTACGTTTTAGGCCCCACAATACCATCCGGATTCAATCCCTTCTGGCGCTGAAATTCTCTAACCGCAGACTGGGTTATGGACCCAAAGATACCGTCAATATTATCCTCGTAAAGTCCCAGCCATTGTAGCTTTAGCTGTAAAATACCCACATCAGTGCCACGATCACCATCTCGGAGTTGCCTGAAGCCAAATTCAGCTGCCTGAACCCTTTCCAGGGAAAAAGCAGTCAATAAAAAGAAGAAAATCAGGAACGTTAGTATAAGATCCCTTCCCTTCCTCTTCATAGTTTTAAACCTCCTTTTTGGTGCCTTCTTGCTTTTCATTAATTATTATTCTTAAACATTATTCTCTCTGGTTAACCTTCTTCTAATAAAACCCTCCACAAAACGAACAAATCTTGTATTTAACATCTCTTTACTGCTCAAAGGGTCTACCAGAATAGTAAACATTCCCATCCGGTTTCCCCCCCAAACATCTGTGAATATCTGGTCACCAATCACTGCTACCTCCTGTGAACTGAGACCAAGAATTCTAAGAGCCCTGTGAAAGGGTTCTAAACGCGGCTTAACAGCCCTGGCCACGTAGGGTAGTCCAAGATCCTCTGCTACTAAGGCTACTCTTCGCTTCATACCATTAGAGACCAAACATATCTCAAAGCCCCTCTCTCTGGCCTGCTTACACCATGCAGCCATAGGATCATCAACCCTTTCTGCCTCCCATGATAGAATAGTGTTATCCATATCACAGATTATCCCCTTAATATCCCGGACCCTAAGCTTCTGAAGATCAAGATGGAGCAAAGAAGGAAGATATAAATCGGGAATCAGGGCCTTCAACATGCTGTCACCCCTCTTTACAATACCATATACTGGAATATAATGCAATATATTTTCTGACCCTTTTACTCTCTTTTAGCATTATAACACAAATGTAGAAATTTGCAAAAAAAATTATAAAAATAAACCCCCCAGTGAAAATGGGAGGTAAAGAAACAAAAAACTATTATTGAGCACCGGCAGTATCAATAACCCTCTTTTAAGAATTCATGATATAGTTTTTGGACCGCCTTCTTTTCAATCCGTGAAACATAGGAACGAGAAATACCCAGCTCACTGGCAATTTCACGCTGAGTCTTTTTATGCCCATTATCCAGTCCGTAACGCTGTCTTATTACATGCTCCTCCTTGAAATCAAGATGCTCCAGCTTTTCATAGAGCTTCTCCTCCTCCAGGGAAAGTTCCACCTGTTTGGAGATATAATCGATAGCAGTCCCTAAAATATCAACCAGCGAGATCTCGTTACCCTCTCGATCAGAACCAATGGGTTGATAGAGGTGGACCTCCTTTTTAATCTTTCTGGTTGTTCTTAAATACATCAGGATTTCATTCTCTATGCAACGGGCAGCATAGGTGGCCAGCTGTGCCTTTCGATTGAGGTCAAAGGTCTGAATGGCTTTAATCAGGCCAATACTGCCAATGGAGATTAGATCCTCCTGATCAACACTGGTATTATCATATTTTTTGGCTATATGTGCCACCAGGCGCAGATTATGCTCAATCAGCTTATTTCTTGCCTCTCGATCACCCTCAGCCATTCTGGTTAAGTACTCCCTTTCCTGCTCTGGCTTTAAGGGCTGAGGAAAGGCCTTTTTGGTACTGACATAGGA
Source organism: uncultured Clostridia bacterium (assembly GCA_964641385.1). Lineage (GTDB taxonomy): Bacteria > Bacillota > Halanaerobiia > CAZXKH01 > CAZXKH01 > CAZXKH01. The sequence goes on from CAZXKH010000039.1 coordinate 2,155, forward strand.
GAGAAGAAAGTGTATTCCCTCCAGCAGAGAAAGACCCAGCAGTGACCAAAGAAAAAAAGACAAAGAGACCACCTCCCCTTTCTATCTCTAATCATAGTCTATGAAGTGGTCTCTTCTATTGTGCCTGTTTAATCAACCCAAATTTTTACCACCGGTATCTCTATTGAAACAGACAATCACCAGTGGAATTAAAACCCTTCCGGCTACACTATTTACTCCCTTTTAATCTCAAACTTCAGCCTGGGTTGCAAATTATGGAGAATATCCAGTACCTCAGCTTCAGTCTCTTCCGGATAATCCAGCACCAGATATTCCTTCTGCCCGGAGGGAACCGTAACCATGGCCAGGCCCTCATAGGCCTTAAAGATCCGATCAAGATAGGCCAGATCCTTTGAATCCCTTACTTTAACCCTGATCTTTTTTGTATCTCTCATTCCTTCCTCCTCCTGACCAGGGAATAGGGTTCAACAGGCTGTGGAACCTTAAAATGGATCCTTTGATGGGGGTGAGGAGCATCCTCCAGCTTTCTTCCCTCAGAATCCCTGATCTCATGCAGGGTCACCTCAAGGGGTCCCATTACGGGCCCAATAATCTCTACCCAATCCCCCAGAAAGAACTTATTTCTAACTTCTACCTCAACCTGACCCCCTTCAGAATCATAGCCATGAACTATACCCAAAAAATCATGGCTGCGAATATAGGATGAACTTTCATAGCGCTGTGCCTGTGAATCCGGAGGGCCAAGAAAAAAACCGGTGGTGTAATCTCTATGGCTCACCTTTTTCAGCTCCTGCATCCACTCTGGATTAAAGTTATAGCCTTCGGGATCCTGAATATAGCTGTCAATAGCCTGGCGGTACACCCTGGTTACTGTTGCAACATAGTGAAGGCTCTTCATCCTGCCTTCAATCTTTAGAGCAGAGAGCTGAAGAGACATCAGCCGTGGCAGCTCCTTTATCAGGCAGAGGTCCCTGGAGTTAAAGATATAGGTTCCCCCTTGATCCTCAAAGACCGGATGGTACTCACCAGGTCGCTCCTCCTCTAAGAGATGGTATTTCCAACGACAGGCATGAGCACAATCACCAAGGTTTGACTGGCGTTGAGCAAGGTAGCTGCTCAACAGACAGCGACCAGAATAACCAATACAGAGGGCCCCATGAACAAAAACCTCCAGCCCCAGTTCAGTCCTTTCAGCTATTTCTGCTATCTCCTTATATGAGAGTTCTCGGCCCAGAATAATACGATCAAAGCCCTGCTTCTCCCAGAAAAGAGCAGCAGCTTGATTGACGGTATTGGCCTGGGTGCTGAGATGTAACTCAACACCGGGTAAAATACCTTTTACGGCTTTAATTAAACCTGGATCTGAGATTATTACCCCGTCTATCTCCAAATCTCTCAGCTCTTTGAGATAGGACCTAATACCAGAAAGGTGCCGGTTATGGGGAAAGATATTCAGGGTTAGATAAATTCTAACCCCATGCTGGTGAGCAAAGGATATCCCCCTTTTAAGCTCCTCCAGGGTAAAGTTATCAGCTCCCTGACGCAGACCATAACCCTGACCCCCAAGATAAACAGCATCAGCCCCATACAGAACAGCAAATTTCAATTTTTCCAGATTGCCGGCCGGGGCTAAAAGCTCCGGTGGTTGCATGGTTATCCCTTCCCTTCAACCAGATATATGTCAAATAAATATTACTCTTATTGCCAGAATACAGCAGCAACCATAGCAAAGAATGCATTTTACCTTAAACTCCAGTAATTACCCTTTCCCTCTCCTGGTTTATCTATCTTCTGGAGGGGAGTGTTGACCGGCCTCAATTCTTCTTTGAGCCTCAAGATGTTCCTGATAGGTATGGCTAAAGATGTGGGTCCCATCATCACGGGCCACATAGTATAAATAATCAGTGCGTACTGGATAAAGAGCAGCAAGGATAGAAGAGATACCCGGATTACTGATCGGCCCTGGTGGCAGGCCATCATATAAGTACAGGTTATAAGGAGAATCCAGCCTCAAATCCTGATAAAGAATTCGCACTTTTCTTTCCGGCAACAGGTACTGTATGGTGGCATCAATCTGAAGTGGCATACCCTTCTTCAACCTGTTATGAATAACACCCGAAATCAGGGCTCGTTCTTCCTCATACCTGGCCTCATCTTCGATCATGGAGGCAATAGTCAGTACCTGATGAAGATTCAGGTCCAGCTGCCTGGCCCGCTGTCGGACGGTATAATCCTCCACATAATCCCATAATCGATTGAGCATCAGCTGTACTATCTCCTCAGGAGAAGTCTCACTGCTAAGATGGTAGGTATCTGGAAAAAGGTACCCCTCCAGATAATAATAAGGTTCAACAGAATAAACACCCTCCAGAAAGGAGTACAGATCTCTGGAATTGACAGCCTCCAGAAAGCTGGCACTGGAAATATCGATTTCTTTTTCCAATAAATTGGCTATTTGAAGCACAGTATACCCCTCAGGAATAGTTATTCCTCTAGTTACAACCCGACCCTTTACAAGATCCTCAACTATCTCCCAGAGAGACTGACTGGAACTAAAATGATAACTACCTGCCTGTAAATATGGTGCCCTTCCTGTTAGCCTGATCACCAGCTGGAAAAAGAGACTACTTCTAATTAACTCCTTCTCCTCCAGCTTTTCAGCTATCTGGCGAGAGCTGTAACCCTTTTCTATATGTACCTCTCTGCTAAAAACCTGATAAGGAGCCACTGGTTCAAGAAAACGGAAAAAATAAAAAACCAAACCACTGCCAGTGGTTATCAAGAGCAGTAAAAGGGTAATAATCAGCTCCTGTTTGGACCTGTAATTCAGGATCTTTCTCACAAAACTTTTCCCTCCTGTGGCTTGATTTTCTAAATCAATTATACACAAATATATTTGGCATGGCAAATAGCTCAATGGAGAGATAAAACTACCATCATCAATTAAAGGAATTAAAGGGAGAAATCAGTACCAAGATCAACATATTGCCCTGACAGATAGGGACCAAAAAAATATTGCATTCTACCAGCTTAAAAGATAAAATAGAGTTAAGATTATCAAATAAAGGAGTGATTAAACCATGGAACCAGATCTGACACACAGTTTTACTGAACTGCTGGAGAGGATCATTGAACAGCTGCCCCTCTTTTTTATCTTTCTTTTAGTAATGATTCTAATACATATTTTGACCAAAATACTCCTCAAACGCATTCAAGCCATAGTGCTCAGTGAAGCCAGAACACGGAGCCAGCGTCCGGAAGAGTTCGAAAAGAGAACCAATACTCTGGTAATGATCATGAATAAATTTATCCTGGTTCTGGTCTGGATGATCGGTTTAATTGTCTTTATGGGTTCACTGGGAATCAGTACCAGTCCCTTTGTAGCCGCCTTCGGTGTCCTGGGACTTGCCCTGGGTTTTGGTGCCCAGAATATGGTTCGAGACATCATCAGTGGGATCTTCATCCTGGCCGAAAACCAGATCAGGGTTGGAGATCAGGCCATCATCAACGGCACTTCAGGACTGGTTGAAGCCATCAACTTAAGGACTGTAGTTCTAAGAGATGTACAGGGAGTAGTTCACATCTTTCCCAGTGGAGCCATTAACAGTCTCTCCAATCGCACCAAAGAATGGTCGGCCTTTGTCTTCGACCTTGGTGTTGCCTATGGAGAAGATGTAGACCATGTTATGAAGACTATCAGGGAAGTAGGAAGTGAGATGGAAGAAGATGAAGAGTATGGTCCTCTGATCCTGGAACCGATAGAAATATTCGGACTGGACCAGTTTGGAAACTCAGAGCTGGTAATTAAGGGTCGCTTCAAATGTATGCCCGGACACCAATGGTATCTGGGACGAGAGTTTAACCGGCGTATAAAAATAGCCTTTGACAACAAGGGAATAGAGATCCCCTTCCCCCATACCAGCCTGGAATTCAGCTCTGGTTCCAGACCCCTGGAGTTTATTATGCAGAAAGAAGAAAATAAGGAAAAGGACTCCACCTCTTAATAAACAAAAAGTAGAGTCCTATAATTAGAAGAGTGAACTCTAAAGGGGGTTCACTCTTCTTCTCGTTCCTGATAAAGGTGTTCTAAAGCCCTTTCTATCTTTGAAATCTCCTCTTCAGCTTCAATTACAGCCCAGACCTCCTGCCCATCTTCATCCTCCTCCACTCTCAGAGCCACACCCTTTTCTCCATCTTCGGGTACCAGAATCATATACCGCTGTCCATCAATTTTCAGCTCTTCCTCAATCCGAAAACGGTCTTCCTGTCCATCATCATCCCTGAAGACCAGCAGACCTTCCTCCACATCCACATAAAACTCTCCCCGATCTTCACTCATCCTTTTCCCCCTCTTCTTCTTTTCTTGCCTGGCAGTCCAGATAGCTCTGCAGGATAATCACTGCCGCCAGCTTATCGATTACTCTTTTTCTACGGCTTCTGCTGACATCGGCCCTAATAAGATTTCTCTCTGCCTCTGCTGTTGTCAGGCGTTCATCCCAGGTAATGACAGGCAGTGAAATCTCATCTCTAAGTGCTTCAATAAACTTCAATGTTACCCTGGCCCGGGCCCCAAGAGAACCATTCATGTTTTTGGGAAGACCCACAATAATTTTCTCCAGCTGATAATCCTCCACCAGCTGCTGTAACCGATCAAGGTCATCATCCAGTGATTGACGTCTAATAACTCCCTTTCCCTGAGCAGTAATACCCAGGAGATCACTGATGGCAATTCCAATGGTCTTATCTCCAAGATCAAGACCCATAATCCGCATAAATCTACCTCCAAAGCTTAATAATAGATCTTATTCCTCAACTACCACCCGAATCCCAAAACCAAAGGCCGGCAAATAATCATGATCACGATCAAGGATCTTATAATCCCTGATCTCCTTCATCTGACTGAGTTCCCTGCTGGTGGCAGTAAGGCTTTCTCCACGCAGAGAGCTGGCCAGATGCTGGGGATCAATCTCAGCCTCTACCTGCCCCTCTACTCTTAGTCTCAGAGCAAGGGTCTCTCCCTCTCTGCCCTCAACTTCAAGCTTCTTTAACTGCAAAGGAATCGAAGTCAGTCTGTAGCCAGATTCAAGGTTATCATTAAATGACTTCGCGATGACATATTCCAAATCCTCCTGCAGCAGATAATAATAATCACCACTGATCTCCCCCTGGACAGAGAACTCCTCAGTTATCTGTCCCTTCTCAAACTCCGACTCCAGGCTCAGCTGCTGATCATTAAAGGGATCTTCCAGCAAGAGATGCTCTCCCTCAATCTGTTCCCTGAGGCTGTTAAGGACCCTTTCTTCCAGCAGCTCCTGCACTGTCTCCTCTGCCCCCCTTAGATCATCGGTGGTAATATACTTCTCTTCTTGATCCCTCCCACCCTCTGTTGGTTCCGGGTTTACTACCTTTAACTTAAGATCCTGATCGGCAAAACGGTTAATCTCCCCGGCCTGCAAGTTACCACTACTACCCTTCTCTAGAGCCCTAATCTCAACCTCAGTCTGACCGGCCTTCATACCCACCACCACATCCATTAAGTAATCAACCTCTACTGCCGGAATCGTTACCCTGGAAGTAGTTTCAAACTCCTCTCCTCCACTTCCCAGTAATATAGTCCCTACCGGCAGATTAACTGATTGATCCTGATCATTGACCAGTGAAATACTGCCTCTGGCAGCAGAGATACCCACTTTCCTGCTACCAGTAGCAGGAAAGGAAAGGTTCAGCTCCTGCTTAATTGATTGCCTTTGCAGTGGCACCAATCCCTCTTCTACATCCACCTCAGCTGTGGCTAAATCTGCCTGCAGCTGAAACTCCCTGGTCATCGATTCTCGAGCTGGAGAAACCTGTATCACAACCGAATAATAGTTATAATAAAACCAGATCAAAGCAGGAAAAAGAAGAAAAGCCAGCAAAAGAAATCGGCGAAGCCACTTCCCCTTTTTTTTCTCTGCTTTCAATGACAGCCCGGTATGGTATTCCTCCTCTTCTTCCCGTACCAATTCTACCACCTGGTGTTCCTGCCGATCTTTAATCAGCTGGTGGTGGTTTTCAAAAACCTGCCAGCCCTCATCCTCCAGAATTTTTTTCAACCGCAGATCATCGGTAATAAAGACTGCTTCCTTATTCTCCTCCCTGAGCCTTTTATTCATCAGCTCCAGATTAATACTGCTGGAGGTAATTCCGGTGGGTCCTCTGACAACAAAGGCAATCAATCGCTGCTGGCAATCCTGAATACTCTGGATTACCCTGTTTAGCTGTTCATCAGGCTCCAAATATATTAAGGCAAAATCATCCTGCATCCCCATCACCCCTGACACAAATTTGTCAGCCCTCGACAGAAAGCCTGCCCGCAAACCTGTTTATGGTAAATGGTGGTCTTTATAAAAGTAGTTTCAGCGCCTGTCCTTAAACCACCAAACCAGTAGCTGCCCTTCGCCCAAGTTATCTAAGCTTTATGTATATATCACTGCTTTTTGCCTCTCAGAAACTGTATAGATATATACGAAAGGGCAACAGACCGGGGCATTATTTGTAGATGTCATAGCTTAGATTGCTTAGTGTTCAAAGCATTGAGGCTAATATCTAAAACTTACACCTGGGTTACATTACAGGCCTCAGACTTTATTCGTGGGTAGTTGACTTCTATTTTTCCCGCCAGAGAATGGCCTTCATCCAGCTGTCCGGCCTGAACTGCCAGACCTCTCGGTGTCACCGCCTCAGCACCCTCCAGCAGTGATTCTTCATCCTTAATTCCGGGAATATCCTGTCCTCTGAGCCTGATCAGCTGTGGAGGGCTGAAAAAGGGCAGGGTCTCATAAAACCTCTGCTCCTGTAAACCATCAACCAGCCCGGCCAGAGCACTGCCACCACCACAGAAATATATCTTCCTGGGCAGTGCCTCTCCCTGTGCCAGCTCCTGCAGGGTTAGCTCCAGACCTTCGTACAGGATATTCAGATCACAACGCAGAATTCTGGCCACTATTCTTTCCCTTTCCTCTTCGATATCACCCTCTTTATCCTGTTGCTGCTGAGATCTTGAATAGTCAAGTTTCAGCCTCTCAGCTTCTTTAAGACTCAGGTTAAGCTCTCCGGCCAGGCTCCTGGTAAAGGCCCGGCCTCCCATGGCCAACATCCTGGTTCCCTCTATACCCCCATTTCTGATTAGAGCCACATCAGTTGTACCCCCACCGATATCGATAACCAGAGCTCCAAATTCATAGGCCTCAGCAGTAAGAATGCTGTTGGCAACGGCAAAGGGTTCAGCCACCAGTGACCTTAGCTTTAAGTCCAGCTTCCTGGCCAGAGTACGCAATGCCCCTACATGAACCAGGGGAGCAAAGGTAGTGAAGAGTTTCAAAGAGAGAACCTTACCCTGGAAATCAGCCGGATTATTCACCCGGTAGCCGTCAATCCTAACCTCCACCAGGGAGGAGTTTAATAACTCAATCTCTATATCATCAAGCCCCATCTCCCGGGATATAATCTCCCCCACCTTCAGGCGAGCATGCTGCTGGGCTCTGGTAACCATTTCTCCGATCTCCTTCCAGCAAATAGGACGGTCAGGATTTTTACGTTCCTTCTGCCTGGAGGTAACCATTCCCTTAACGAATTCTCCGGCAATTCCCATCACCACTTCTTCTGGCTCTGCCTGTGAGCGCTGACGGGCAAGTCCAATCGCCTCTCTGGCCGCTTCAACCACTCCCCCAATATTGGAGATGGCTCCACCCTCCATATCGCTGTAGTCCTGGCGCACCCTGCCATAACCAAAGAGCTGTGGTGGATTGCCCCTTTGACAGCATATAATGCCAGCCTTCATAAATTCAGTCCCCACATCCAGAATTAACCTCCAGCTTCTATCCTTCCCCCTTTGCTTATTATTATTCTTTCTTCGTAGCAACCTGAACATCAAAAACCCTCCCTTCCAATTAATTTCAATATATACATATTTCTCCATAGAATTCATTCTTCCTGCCTCTGAAATACTTTTTTATTATTTTAACTGAAAAAAACGATCAATTAGCCGGCAGGCATAAAAAACCTCCCCACCAGGGATTATTCTTTATCCCTGGCAGAGAGGCTACCAGTTAACTCAGTCCACTTAGATCCAATCTTAGACAGTCAGTTCATCAACCAGAGAGTTCAACTCTTCAGCCATTCCCGAGAGTTCTTCAGCTGCACTGGAGATCTCCTCCATCGAAGCAGTCTGCTCCTCGGTGGCTGCAGAAATCTCCTCACTGCTGGCAGAGTGCTCTTCACTGGCCCC
>CAZXKH010000040.1:0-1668 GCA_964641385.1 uncultured Clostridia bacterium
AATTTTTGGTACCACCAGCTTCTGGGAGGGTGTTGATATCCCCGGTCAGGATCTCTCCTGTGTGGTAATTGTTAAACTGCCCTTTCCTGTCCCTACAGACCCGGTGGTAGAGGCCAGGTGTGAAAACCTTGAGCAAAGGGGTATCAATGCCTTTTTTAACTACTCACTGCCCCGGGCGGTAATCCGTTTTCGTCAGGGTTTTGGAAGACTGGTGAGAAGCAGAAATGACCGGGGAGTGGTCTTTGTGCTTGATAAGAGAATAATAAATAAGGGCTATGGTAAACTCTTTCTCTCATCACTACCGAAAGATGTGGAGAAGATATGTGAAGGTGATCATTTATTACTGGAGGAGAAGTTTGATGACTACTGGTCCAGCTAAAATGGAAAGTGATCGACTTATGAAGGATAAGAGACTCTATTTAACACTTATCTCTTTTACTCTCTTGATTTTCCTTCTTACCTGCCCCCTTTATGCAAATTCAAGCTTTACTCTGGTCTATGAAGTCCAGGATGGAGATAGCTTAATTGGGATTGCGGAAGCTTACGATCTTTCTCTAAACTATCTGCTGGGGGCCAATGGTCTTACTGAAGAGGATGTTATCAGGGTTGGTGATCAGCTGTTAATTCCTGGTCAAAGGGATGAGAGGGACAGCAAAGATCTCTTCAGTGCTAAATTACTTGAAAGTCAGCCCGTAGAAGAGGAGATGGAACTGGAGGAGCTCCACTACCATGTCTTTCTAAGAGAAATTCCACCGGCGGTAAATATATCACCAGAGGATACCCTTGTCTATCGCATCCAGCCCGGTGATAGTCTTTATGAACTCGCCCGTTACTTTAATACCAGTATTAGTTTTATTAAGGCTTTAAATGAGATGGAGAATGATAGCATCAGAATCGGTCAGAACCTGATTTTACCCACTGATAACCTGACTTCCAGGGAGGTTGTCTCCCGCAGTATCTCTTCCACTGAGCGGGAAATACTGGTCAGGGCCATCAGCGGGGAGGCCAGGGGTGAACCACTCCTGGGCCAGGTGGCGGTAGGGGCGGTAATCATTAACCGGGTTCTAAGCCCCCGCTTTCCCAACACCTTTCAGGAGGTAATCTATCAGCACCGACAGTTTTCAGCCGTTGATGATGGACAGATTAACTTGCCTCCAACCTATAATTCCAGAGTTGCTGCTGACAGGGCCCTGGCCGGCGAGGATCCAACAAGGGGTGCCCTCTTTTACTACAACCCCCGGACGGCCACCAACCGCAGCTGGTTTCAATCAAAATCCGTTATTGTGGAGATAGGAAACCATGTTTTTGCCCGCTAGCCTCAACAGGTGGAGGCCATTTACCCAGGTTCTGGTTATAAAAAAGATGGACCCCTCTGCGGATGGCAAGGGCTATCTCCCGCTGTCCCTCCTCAGAGGTTAACCTTTCTCTGTCCACTTTGTTTTTGATAAAGCCGGCTTCGATAAGGACTGAGGGTACCTCCAGAGCCTTTAACAGGTAGAGGCTGCTGCAGGGAGCTATCTGCCTGGTGTTATCCGGCTGAATTTTTCTCAGTTCCTCCTGGATGGCCTCTGCCAGCTGACTGCTTTTCTCCGAGGAATGGTGGTAGAAAACCTGCCCTCCAAAACAGAGGCTGCTGGGATAATTATTAACATGGAGGCTTAGTAAAAG
>CAZXKH010000040.1:1768-10350 GCA_964641385.1 uncultured Clostridia bacterium
CAGAGTAGCTGAGGGTTATTATATCTCTTTTTTCCTGGCCAAGGTTTGCCATTAGGCTCAATATCAACCCCAGAAAGAAAAGAAGCATCAGCAAACTTTTTAGCTTCATTTAAATCTAAGACCCTCCTCCCCTGTCTTAGAGATTATTCTCTCTCCCCTTACTCTATGAGCTCCACCTTTTTCCACTCCTGTCCCCTATACTCTTCAGTCATAAATTAAGAGACTATCACATAATAGATGAATGATAGTAGAGTGGGGGGGCAGAAGAATGCGTATTCTTTCCTTAAACTGCAAACGATTATGCCTGATTATGATACCCCTGGTGATGGGAGTTTACGGGCTTGGGTTTTTCTCTTCATTCCTCTGGCAGCAGGCTAGAATGGTCAGTAGCCAGAGAAAGGTGCCCATCTATCGAGTGGAGACTGGGGAGAGGGAGCTGGCAATAACCATCGATGGTGTTTGGGGGGCGGAGTATACGCCGGAGATACTTGATATTCTGGAAGAGCATCAGCTGAGCATCACCTTCTTTTTCGGCAACCACTGGCTGGAAGAATATCCGGAACTGGCCAGAGAGATTGATGCCAGGGGGCATGAGATTGGCAACCATACCGCGACCCATCCTCATCTCAGTCAGTTGAGCTCCCAGGAGATCAAAGAAGAGCTCCTCTCCAATGAAGCACTGATTACTGAACTGACCAATAAACGGCCCCGTTTTTTTCGCCCCCCCTTCGGCGATTACAGTGACAGTGTGATCAGGGTGGCCGAGGAGCTGGAATATCAGACCATCCAGTGGAACATCGATTCCCTGGACTGGAAAAACCCCGGAGCTGACTTTATTGTCCGGAGGATTATGGATCAGGTTGCTGCCGGGGATATTATTCTGATGCATAACAATGCTCCTGATACACCGGGGGCTTTAAGAGAACTGATCCCCGCCCTTCAGGAAGAAGGTTACCGGCTGGTACCCCTCTCGGAGCTGGTGCTTAAGAAAAACTACTATATTGAATCACATTCCGGGGTTCAAAGGCCTCTCCTGCAGCCTGAAGGTGGTGAAGCAAATGAATAGCAGGACCATCTTGATGGTGATTCCCGGCAATCTGCTGCTGGGACTCTTCTTAATTCTTGTTTTGATGCTGGTGGGTTCAGTTGCCCGCTATCAACAGGGCCGGGAGCTGGAGGTGCTATCACCTGTCTATCAGGGGCCTGAGGAGAGCCAGCTGGTTAGCCTGACCTTCAACGTGGACTGGGGCTCAGAGTATTTGCCCGGATTACTGGAGCTTTTAGATCAACACCAGACAGAGGTCACTTTCTTTCTCACCGGGGGCTGGATGGAGAAGAACCCTGAGCTTTTACATTCTCTTTTTGAGGCCGGACACCAGCTGGAAAACCACGGCTACCGGCATCTACACCCCAACTCCCTGACGGAAGAGGAGGTGTGTCAGCTGATAGAAAAAAACTCCCAGCTCTTAGAGGAGGAGCTGGGAGTTGAAAGCAGCTACTTCGCCCCTCCCTACGGGGAGTATAACGATCAGGTCCTGAGAGTGGCCGATGAACTGGATCATACCCTTATTATGTGGACTGTTGATTCCATCGACTGGCAGCGGCCGGAACCGGAGATTATCCAGCAGCGGGTCCTGGAGGGCATAGAGGGAGGAGCAATCGTCCTTCTTCATCCTACAGCACCTACACTGGAGGCCATGGAGGGATTGATTATTTCCATCAAAGAGAGGGGTTACCGGCTGGTTACCCTCTCAGAAATGCTGACCGGCAGCCCTGGTGGCGGTGATTGAAATGAAGGAGCAGAGGCATCTTTTCCTGGCCATTTCACTCAGGCTGGTGCTACTTTTTATTCTTCTGCTGGTTACTTTTATTAACCTGCCCCGGCTGATGGATTATGGCCGTAGAGTACTCTGGGGAGTGCGCAGTGGTGTTACTCTGGAGGGTATCTCTATGGAGAGGTATCATCGGGAGGAGGTAGTGGAAACCATCAATGCACTGGCACAGGAAGAGATTCAATGGCCCCGGGATGCCAGTCTTGATCAGGAGAGTGGTGAGATAGAGGAGGAGGTTCCTGGCAGGGTGGTGGCCCTGGAGGAGACGCTGAGAGAGGTAATGGAGGCTGAGGAGGGAGAGTCTCTCAAACTGGTAATAAGGAGTATCCCCCCCTATATTACGGCCCAGCAGCTCAGGGGATTAACTGCAGTCTGGGGTTCCTACGCTACCCCACTGGGAGCGGGAAATGGGGGGAGGGTTACCAATATCAGGCTCTCCACCCGGGCTCTTAACAACTACCTGCTCCTGCCCGGTGAAACTCTTTCCTTTAATCAGGTTGTGGGGCCTCCAACAGCTGAGAGGGGTTACCGCCAGGCCCCGATTATTATTCAGGGGCAGGTGGTGCCCGGCTATGGTGGCGGAATCTGTCAGACGGCTACTACCCTTTATAATACTGCTCTTGCTGCCGGTTTAGAGATTGTTGAACGCCACCGTCACACCATGCCCGTAGATTATGTTCCTGCCGGCATGGATGCCACAATTTCTTACAACAGCCTTGATCTAAAGTTTAAAAACAATACCGAAACACCCCTGATCATCAATGGTGGGGTGGGTTATCAGATCTATTTTTCTATTCTGGGGCCGGAGGTGGAGGATTAGGCTTCTCCATGTCGAATAATACCTGTGGGAGTTAAGGAGGAGGATACCAGATGAAGATAAAAATTAAACGAGTGGACAGGTCCCTGCCTCTACCTGAATACCAGCATCCGGGGGAGGATGTGGGCCTTGATCTCTATTCCAGTCAGGATGGTACCCTTGCTCCCGGGGAGTACAGGCTCTTTCCTGCAGGTATTAAAGTGGCCATTCCCCGGGGTTATGCAGCCTTTGTCTATCCCCGCAGTGGACTGGCTAAAGACTATGGGATTACTGTGCTCAACGCTGATGGTGTTATCGATCCGGGATACAGGGGTGAAGTGGGGGTGCTTTTGATCAACCATGGTCAGCAGCCCTTTGAGATTAAAAAGGGAGATCGGATTGCCCAGCTGATTGTTCATGCCTGCCCTGAGGTCTCCTGGCAGGAGGTTGAGGAGCTGCCTGAGACAGAAAGGGCTCAGGGGGGCTTTGGCTATACAGGTCAGCAGTAGCTTTTACCGAACAATAATAACAGCACTTGAATAAACTAATTGTGGAAGTAGACAGGAGGAAGAGGATGCGCCTACAGCTGGCACTCTTATCGGGGAAAATCACCAGACATCTGAGCCGTCTGCTGCGGCTGGGGGAGGGATCAACTCTCCCCGGCAGGGTAGCTGAGATGATTTACCCTGCCATCCTCTCAGAGCTGATCAATAACAGGCAGACAGTGGTTGTTACCGGTACCAACGGGAAGACAACCACCACTCATCTGATAAATCAAATTATGCAGCGGGCCGGCCTTGATCCGGTGCACAACACCCATGGGGCCAATCTGAGAACAGGGATTATAACTGCTTTACTGGCAAGGGCTTCTATCACCGGCAACCCTGGCAACAATTCAAACCTGCTGGAGGTTGATGAGGCTACACTCCAGTCAGTACTGGGCCAGCTTAATCCCCGGGTGATTACTCTCACCAATATCTTTAGAGATCAGCTTGATCGCTTTGGAGATCTTGATGGACTCCTCTCTTCTATGGCTGAGGCCTTAAAGGGTCTCTCTGCTGATGTTACGCTTGTAGTCAATGGGGATGATCCTCTGCTCTCTTCTCTGGCCAGTGGTTTTGAGGGCAGGATAATCTATTATGGACTGAAAAAGGCCCCACTCTCCGGGGCAGAAATTATTAAGACGGCAGATGTAAGAGACTGTTACCGCTGTGGGCACCCCTATCTTTACCACCAGCATTATTATGCCCACCTGGGAAATTATTACTGTTCTCAGTGTGGCAACTCACGGCCCCGCCTGTCTCTGGCGGCAGAGCAGATCGGGATTAAAGAGCAGGGTGTTAGCTTTGTGCTTGATCAGCAGGGGGAGCAGTACTCCTTTGATCTAAAGCTGCCGGGACTGTACAGTGTTTATAATGCCCTGGCTGCTCTGGCCACCGCTCAGGCCCTGGGTTTTGATCTGGAGCTTTCCAGGCAGGCTGTGCATGAGTTTCAGCCTGTCTTTGGCAGAATGGAGTCTTTCACCCTTCAGGACCGGAGGGTAGTTGTTGCTCTGGTTAAAAATCCCACCGGCTTCAATGAAGTGCTGAAGACACTGGCCCATGATGAGAGAAAAAAGAGCCTGCTTTTGGTCTTAAACGATAATATTGCTGATGGAGAGGATGTTTCCTGGATCTGGGATGTTGTTTTTACAGTCCTGCCTGAGGGTATTAACTTATATGCCTCTGGCCTTAGAGCAGAGGCGATGGCCCTGCGTCTGAAGTACAGTGGCAGGGGTTGTCGGCTCTATCCTTCCCTGGAGGAAGGGTTGCAGCAGGCTCTGCAGATCATGGAACCGGGAGAGGTGCTCTATATTCTACCAACCTATACTGCACTGCTGCAACTGAGGCAGATATTATCAGCCATGCAAAAAAAGAGCGATAAGAAGAGGGGACTGGGTTCATGATCTTAAGATTGCTGCATCTCTACCCACAGACTCTGAGTCTCTACGGGGATCGGGGAAATATTATTGCTCTTAAACAACGCGCTGCCTGGCGGGGGATTGAGGTCCAGTTAAAGGAGCTGGAGCCGGGAGCGGAGTATGACCTAAGGGATTCTGATCTGATTTTTATTGGTGGTGGTCAAAACAGTGATCAGCTGCGGGCAGCTGAGGACCTGCAGCAGAGGTCCCGGCAGCTGAGTGAGGTGGTAGAGGAGGAAGTTGTGCTTTTGGCCATCTGTGGCGGTTATCAGCTGCTTGGTAACTATTATCAGACAGAGGAGGGGAGGATGATTCAGGGGCTGGGGATCTTTGATCTGCATACAACTGCCAGCCGGGAAAGGTTGACCGGTAACATTTTGATCAGAGCCCATTCTCTGGTACAGAGTCCCGAGGTGGTGGGTTTTGAAAACCATTCCGGTCGTACCCATCTGGGTAAGGAGGCCACTCCCTTAGGTCAGGTTATCCTGGGATATGGGAACAATGGCCAGGATCAGACAGAGGGCTGTCGCTACAAAAATGCCTTTGGCACCTATCTGCATGGCCCCCTGTTACCCCATAACCCCTCTCTGGCTGACAGCCTGCTGGGGCTGGCGCTAAAAAGAAGGTATGGTGAAGTACAGTTAAAGCCCCTTGATGACAGCCTGGAGCACCAGGCCCACCAAAGGGCAGTCAGTGTTACCCGTCGTAAACAATGATTGCTTCTTTACACACCTATAATCTCAATTCCCCCCATGATGGCCCGGCAGCTGATCTTCAGCCGGGGGCTGTCCTCTCCAGCTCCCTGGTGGACAAAGTGCCTGCTGGCCATTAAGCCTCCGGCATCATCATCAAAGAAGTCCACTCCACCCAGCAGGGCTGTACCATGGCATTCAACATTCATCTCCCGCGGTACTTTGATGGTAATACCACCCATAATGGCGGTCAGGCTGATTCCGATCTCTCCCTCAGGGATGGAGGCCACACTTAGATCCATCTCCAGTCCACCCATCAGGGCCAGATAGTCTCTTTCTTCAAGTTTCCAGCCTTCTTCCTCTATCTCCACCCCGCTCATAATGGCCATATTAAGGTGGCTACCCCTTCTTGTGCCCCTGATAATGGACCACCCAACATAGATTAGGAGTACCGGCCAGAGCAGCTGCCAGAGAAGGGAGAGGTCGATATCAAAGAGATTCAGATTGCGGCCCAGGGATGCGATACCCAAAAATAAGATGATAAGTCCGATTATTCTTTCCACTTTACCCCTTGAGACAGAGCTCTTGCCTGTTACCAGGTCTCCCAGCAGGGCATCACCACCCCAAAAAATGAGTAATAGCGGCCAGAAAATGGAGAAGAGCCGACTGGTGTCAATGGCTGTAACTCCCAGGGTGTTGAGGACACCTATCGTTCCCAGAGAGATAATAAGGATACCCAGAATTAAGCTGGTTCTTTTGGAGAATACCATTAGTATCATTCCTTTCTTTGATTCAATTGTCTTTGGTCTATTTTACCATGCTGTAATGAAAAATAAACTGGTTAGATGAACAGTATTTATATTGATCATAATAATATTAACAGACCTGAAGCTGTTCTGCAAGGGTCTTTTTTGTATTAATGCTTTTATATGGCTTCTGTACCATAAATTGGATTCGATGTAGAGTGGGCTCTATGCTATAATTTACTTGGACAGGCAGTAAAATGTCGAAGGGGGGTGAAGTGTTTAATAGTTAATTAAATACCAGAAAGGAGGAAGTTTGGTAATAATGGGTCTATATTACAAAAAAAGGGGAGCAGTAATCTCTTTTCTGATCTTTTTTCTGCTCCTTTCCTGCTCAGCAGTTGACGCAGGCAGCAGCTGGTCCAGTTCTTCCCCCACCACCTTTCGCACTATATACAGTAGTGGTAGCAGTCAGTTTGTTTTCCGCCCCTCTACCTCACGCTTTATCTTTGTTTTAAGACCTGGTACCAGTCAGCCTGCCATTCCCAGACCAGAACCTAAACCTGATCCTGAGCCAGAACCCAAACCTGAACCGGATCCAGAGCTGCCCAAGGGCACACTTTCAGCAGATGAAGCACGCCTGGTCCAGCTTGTCAATCAGGAACGAGAAAAGCAAGGTCTACCTGCTCTGAAAGTGGACAGACAGGTCTCAGAGGTGGCTCGACTAAAGAGTCAGGATATGGTTGACAACAACTATTTCAGCCATCAGTCACCAACCTATGGCTCTCCCTTTCAGATGCTAAGAAACTTCGGTGTTGGCTATGTGGGGGCAGGAGAGAATCTTGCTGCCAACTCTACTGTAACGGGTGCTCACAGAGCACTAATGAACAGCAGCTCACACCGAAGCAATATCCTTAACTCCACCTGGACACATGTGGGGATTGGAGTGGCAGAGGGTGGGCCTGCAGGAAAGATATTTACTCAGATCTTTATCAGGCGTTAGCCGATAACAGAGATACCTCCCCCGGGGTAAAAACCGGGGGTTTTATTAATTTTAAGCATATCATTTCTCTCTCAGGGAAGACTATTTTCAACCAGGACTGAGAGGAGAAATAAAACATGCCCCTCTTTTCAACCGGTATTATCCTGCTGCTAATAACCCTAATTTTGATCTATCTGGGTTTTTTACATCGGGTTCTTGACCGTCTTTATCTCAGCTCAAGCCAGGCACTGCTGTTAATCGTTGTCATGATAGGATCTTCCATGTTGCCAGAAATCCCACTGGTGGGTGGTCTGGCAATTAATATTGGTGGAGGGCTAATACCACTGCTGCTGGTGCTTTATATTCTTCGTAAATGTTCCTCAAAGGAAAGATGGCGGTCTTTAACCGTTATTTTAATGGTGGTGCTGGTGGTGGAGCTAACGGACTTCTTGCTACCGGTAGAACCGGGACTGATGGGCTTTGATCTGGATCCTCTGCTCTTACCGGGATTGGTGGCAGGATTTGGTGCCTACTTTCTGGGCCGTTCCCGGAGGGCTGCCTTTGTGGGGGCTGTAGGTGGGGTGATCATCCTCGACTTTTTTGCTCTGGGTAAGAATTTAATCCTTGATGCAACCGGTATCAGGCTGGTGGTTGGTGGAGCAGGGGTCTTTGATCTGCTTGTTCTGGCTGGAGTAATTGCTACCGGTCTGGCAGAGATAATAGGTGAGATAAGAGAGAGGCTGAGTAGAGCATGAAGAATAAACTACTGAAAGGTGGTCGGTGGTTTTTAGTCATTCTGTTCTTAGCATTTCTCATCTCCATGCCTTCTGGGCTTCAGGGAGCAGAGAATAATGGGCTGGGGCCTGAGGAGATTGGCAGGGGGGAATACTACCAGCTGCTTGATCTTAAGACTGAGCGACTGCTGGCCACCAGCAGATTCCATCCCCGCCCAGAGGATCAGTATCTAAGCACTGATAACTACCTTTACCGGATGGTTGAGGCTGAGGGTTACCGCGTCTGGATGGAAAGGATAGAGCGGGTTGAACTGGAATCCTTTACTCGCTCTAAAGAAGGGCTTTTTGCCCTGCCAGATGGTGAAGATCTATACCCTGCTGCCAGTTCAACAGGGACCATTGGTATTTTCCACACCCATAATGCTGAGTCCTATCTGCCCACTGAGGGTACCCACAGCTACAACGGAAGGGGTGGTATCCATGAGGTGGGGAGGCAGTTTGCTGAATCACTGAAGGATAAGGGGGTAGAGGTGATTTTTTCTGAGGAGCTGCACCTTCCCCATGACCGTGGTGCATACCGGCGGTCACGCAGGACTCTGATTGAAATCCTGGAGCAGAACCCTGATGCAGTCTTCGATTTACATAGAAATGCAGCACCAGCCGAGGTCTATACCACCGAAATAGATGGCAGGCAGCTGGCCAGTGTCCAGCTGGTGGTGGGGCTTTTAAATCCCAATTCATCAGTGAACCGTCAGTTTGCATATGATTTAAAGTCTGTCTCAGATGATCTCTACCCCGGACTGATCAAGGGGGTGCTTTTTAGTTCCGGGGGCAGCTTCAACC
>CAZXKH010000041.1:0-10312 GCA_964641385.1 uncultured Clostridia bacterium
CTGCTTTTCACGGGCCAAAAATTTTTTGTCACCTTCCCAGCTTAAAAGAACCTCATTCATGTTAATTTGTTTCCTCCCTTCATTCATTTTATTCCCTGGTTTTATCTACTTCCTGGTGGCAAGAGTAAAATATCCAGCACCAGGCCGGGCCTCCTCTACTTCCATAATTCCCAAAAGCCGGCTCAGTGATTTAAAGCATGGCTCCAGCTCAACCAGCAAACCCTCTCTCTCTGCCACCTGATAAAGTTCATGGAGTCGACAGAAGAAGGGATCCAGGTGCCGGATGTTGGTAAAACCAAGCTCCAGCAAGCTGGCCTCTATCTCCTCCGGGGTTAAATGGTTTATTTCACAACAATGACAGGCACTGAGATGTGGTTTTAGCTGCAGAAAAAAGTCCCTCCCATACTGCCTGTTGCAGTGAGGGAGTGGCTTGCTCTGAGATAAGTCCTCAAGCCTCTCTCTAAGAGGTGATGGAAGCTGAGGATCATCAATTCTAAGGGCATAGATTGCCTCCCGGAAAGTACTCTCCTCCCGGTGTTGATAATAAAGCAGATAGCCATCCTCTTCCTTCAGAACCCACACCCTTTCATCTCCCCCTCCCCGGGGAAAGTACTGGCCAAAGTCTTCGCAAAAAAAAGCCAGTGCAGCTCCAGGACGAAGAACCCTCCAGATCTCGGCCATAGCCCTCCCGGGGTCTTCAGCCTGCTCGATGGAAGAGGCTGCCACCACCCCGTCAAAGCTGTGGTCTGGAAAATCCATCTCCATGGAGTTCATCTCCAGAAAGGTTACATTATCTATTCCCAGCCGGCTGGCATTCTCCCGCTGTACCATTACTCTTCTGGGGGCAGGATCAATGCCCACCACCTCTTTAAAGCTGGAGGCTATGCGCAGTGAGGGCCAGCCATCACCGGGTCCCACATCCAGTATTCTTTCAGCCCCCTCCATGGCTCTGGTAAAGGCAGCACAGATGGCCAGGTCATGCCAGTGACCTGGATTTTTTGCTTCAAGGGGTTGATAGATAGCCGGCAGCCTGTAATCTGACTGGGATTCCATTCTCTGATAAAGAAGGTGAGCCGAATCAGTGGTAACAAAATCAAACTCCTCTCTGAGCCAGCTCTCCATCGGTTCTTTTGCTCTACTCATAGAAATCCACCTCCTGTAAAACCTAAAATTTATCTTCCAGAAAGAGGAGAGAAATCCTTCTTTTAGTTTTTGTTGCCTGAGAAAGATTATTCCTGCATCCCACTTAGAAAAAAGATGAAAAGAAAAAAAGGAAAGAAAAAGAAAAGGTTGAAATATTAATTGATACATGTTTACTTTACTGCCTGCCCCTGATTGGAGAAAAGGATGAGGTACAGAATAAACTATAACAGAATAAAGATCAAGAAAATAATAAGAGAGTTTTTTACTTCAGTAGATGAAGAAAAAATGGATCACAATCCATTAAGGGTGGCTGCCTTAATCAGACTAGCTATTGTCTTTCCTTCTATCTTTATTTTTACCCTGCTGGCAATACTGTACTTAAAGAACTACAGCCACCATCTGCAGGCAAGTAGCATTGTTTTAACCATCTGGATAGCATTGACACTGCTCTACCTTATTAAAAATATTGCCCTCCTGTTTATCACCTCAGAAAAAATATGGACCATGAAGCTTATAACCTCTTTTATTATCCTCATTGAACTGGGAACCAATCAAATTATTCTCTATACCACCGGTTCACTAATCTCCCATGCAACTCTCTTTATTATTTTAATTGTTGGCCTTTATCGAGTCTTTTTCAACTATACCTTTGCCCTCTATGCAGCAGTAATGGGCAGTGGCCTTTATCTACTAACTGCCCTGCTGGAAAAAAGGGAGCTGATTCCCCTCTCACCATTTCTTCCCACAGCTGTTGATCATTTTTTTTACAGCTCACCGGCCATGCTCCCGGCAATAATTGTTATCCTGGCAGTTATCATTGGCATCTTCATTGCCTTTTTTAGTATTAATTATTGTATGAACCAGATCCAGAAACTGCAACAAAAGCTGCTCTTAAACAGCACCATAGATGGCCTGACAGGAGTATATAACCGCAGAAGCTTTGAAGAGAACATTAAATTAGAGTTAAAGCGGGCCCGGAGAACAAAAACACCCCTCTCACTGATCATGATCGATATTGATGATTTCAAAGCCTTTAACGATCATTATGGGCATCCTGCAGGTGATGATTGCCTGAAAAAAATAGCACTGGAAATAGATCAACAGCTTAAAAGACCGGGGGATTATGTAGCCCGTTATGGTGGGGAAGAGTTTGCTGTCATCCTGCCCAATACACCCTCTCAGGGTGCAAAGCAGGTTGCCGAAGATATACGCACTGCTGTTTGGAAACTAAATATTGCTCACCAGTATTCATCTGTCTCTGAGAGAGTTACCCTCAGCCTGGGACTGACTACTACCATTCCAACAAGTTCTACACCTGATAAAATAATAAAAAAAGCAGACCAGGCCCTCTATCAGGCCAAAGATAAGGGTAAAAATAGGGTCCAGGAGATTATTTTTTCTTCCAGTTAAACCCCTGATAAAAAACATACCCGCTCCCTAAAGAAAAGAGCGGGTTTTATTTTTTCATTTTTTCTGTAGTGAATTTCATGATCTCTGAGCAGGTGAGATCAGAGAAGACTCTCCTGCAGCAGCTTAAGAGCAGCCTCTGGATACTTGCTGCTCATCACCCCGGTGACAGCCATAATATACTGGCTGTCGATGAGGACCCTGGCCTCCTCCGGTGGCAGAAGCAGGCTCTGGTCGGCATCCCTGATCAGTTTAAGGACCTCTCTGGCCGCTGGTGACTGGCTTAGAACCCCACCGGTCCCTATAATCCACTTAACACCGGTTAAATCCTTGCCCTCCACCATATGTTTGATACCTCCAGGGCTGTAAATCCGGCGGTAGCTGCCGGCATGACGGGTAAGAGCAATCCTTACCACCTCACGGGTAATATAGTTTAACAGCCCTTCCTCTCTTTCATTCCTGGGAAGGGGAGAAAGATCCTCCAGCACGGGTGGCAGTGAGAAGCCAAGCTCCTCCTCCATCCTTTCTCTTCCCAGCATCTCCACTACATTACCGGCATTGATAAAGACACCCAGGTCACCCTCTACAGTCCTTTTGGAGACAGGTTCTGGAGTCAAAACCATGCCCTCCATTCCTGGTGAGAGGTCAGCCACCGAATGAACATCGGTGGTGGCACCTCCAACATCCACAGCCACCAGGTCACCCATCTCCTCCCGTAAAAGCTCGGCAGCAGCCATCACGGCTCCCGGAGTGGGCATGATGGAACCATCCACCAGCCCGGTGATACCCCCCAGACCCGGGGCTTTAATAATATGTTTTTCAAAGACCCGCTGGATGGCCTCCCGGGTGGGTTTGATATTAAACTGATCTACTTCGGGATAGACGTTGTCCACCACCATCAGCTCCATCTCTCCGGCAGAAAAAATCTCCTGGATCTCCTCTTTAATGGCCACATTACCGGCATAGATGACCGGTACTGGCTCTTTTAGCTGTGCCAGCAGGCGAGCATTATGAAGAATAACCTCCTCTTCCCCATAGTCCACCCCTCCAGCCAGCAGAATAATATTGGGTTCTAGGGCCTTAATTTTTTCCAGCTTGGAAGGCCTCAGCCTGCCGGCAGTTACCTGGCGGATAACAGCCCCAGCTCCCAGGGCAGCCTCCCGGGCAGCCTTAACGGTCATATCATAGACTAAGCCGTGGACAGTCATCTTTAAACCACCGGCAGCACTGCTGGTGGCAAAAAACTCCTCCCACTCCAGACTGGAGACTCCCAGTTCTTCTCTTAGCTCTGCAAGGGCCTGCTCTAGGCCCAGGTTCACATCACCCCGGTCTACAGTGGTGGGAGCCTGACCCTGGCCCAGCAGGGTGGGGGTCTGACCCCCAATTCCCTGAAAGGCACTGACCACAGTGGTGGTGCTTCCGATCTCGGCAACCAGAAGATCTACCTTATTCATCCTTTTTGCTCCTTAAGACCCTTAACTAAAAAGCTGGCCACATCATGGCCACTGGTGCCACGGCCAAAGCCAGCATCAAGTCCACATTCTAAGGCCAGGTCATTACTAACCTGAGTGCCTCCTGCCACCAGCAGGACTCTATCTCTAAGACCCTTCTCCTCACAAAGCTGGGCCAGCTTCTTCATGTTGATGCGGTGAATATCATTGTGGGTGATAATGGTGCTGATCAATAGTGCCCGGGCATCGATCTCGATGGCGGCATCCACCACCTTGCTGATGGGCACCGAGGTACCCAGGTATGTGGTCTTAAAACCAAAGGCCTCCAGGCCACCATGCTTGATGTCTATGATCTCACGCATACCCACTGAGTGTTCATCCTCACCCACGGTAGCGGCCACCACCTTCAGGTCGTGATCTCTGACATATTCCCGGATCTCCTCAGGAGAGAGCAGCTCCTCCTTTTCCGGTATCTCCAGCTTTTCAGGATCAATGTCAAACTCCAGCTGGCCCTTAACCTCCAGGAAGGTGCCCTCAGAGGGATGCATGGTAATACTGTTGATCACTTCAGGGTTTTTAAGGCCCATCTCTGTGGCCAGCTCCAGGGCAGCATAATGGGCCACCTCTTCAGAGGCTGGCAAAAAGAAATGGGTGTTTACCCAGCCATCGGCATACCATTCTACTTCCGGACGGATCAGATCTTTGGCCCGGTGTTCCTCCTTCTCCTCCAAACGACGATGAACATTATCCTCTTTGTCCAGCTCATCCAGATAGGAGATTAGGCCACTGTCACAGAGAGTACAGCCCCCTATCAGCTGGCAGGGACGCTTGAGATCCTGAGGTAAGTTATTGTAACCAAAGTGGTCACAGACCGGTGCCAGATAGTCTTCATCACGCTCAACCACTGTCCCGGCTCCAACTCCCCCCTCTATTTCACGGCTGATACCGTCACCGCTGCGCTCGGGATAGTAACCGGAATCAACGAAGAAGCCCTCTTCTACAGCCTTAAAGTAGCCTCCTGTTTCCAGAATCTCCTCCATAAAGAGAATGGCCCTCTCCTTTAACTCCCTGATTCTGGTTCCCAGCTCTCCCTCTCGCTTCAACTCCACCATTTCCAGCAGCCCATCAAGGCCCAGCAGGGCCTGTTTGGCAGTATCAACGGCCTTGACGTTGTTATAGTGCCAGGGAACGTTGCGGCCCTCATCAGGGGTGATGGTGCTCTGAATATCAGCTGAGGTTAAACGGGATAAAAGCAGGTTTAAGGTATGGGTAACGGTGGCCTCTCTGGGATCGGCTTCAATATACCTGGTGTTCATCTGGGCCCGAAAACGATAACCCTCAAAGATCTCTCTCAGCGCCACAGCATAGGGTAGATCCATTCTTAGGGCAGGGGCCGGAGGGGCTGTGGGAGGAACTGTTGAGAGACAGATATCCTCCTTAGGCATACCCACCCTTACTGAATAGAGAGAGTTAATTGCATGCTGCACCAGCAGCTCGGGCATTACCTTCCAGGCCTCATGAGCAGTGGCATTGGCGTTGTGAGCACCGTCAATCTGAGCCATTCTCACTCCAGCCATCATTTTTTTGGCCACTGCCGCATCTACAAAGGAACGCACCATGTTTACATTACGATATAATACATTGTACTGGGGATCCTGATGAGCTCCATTGACCCCCTCTTCAGCAAAGAGAACTGCTATCTCCGGTCCGGCCACTCCACTGACATAGGAATGAAAGTTAATGGGACGACCCACTTCATCCTCAATTAGATCAAGGGCCTTTCTGGTGGCACGCAGCTGTTTGCGGGTAATGGGTATCCCTCCCACTCCCTCAGGTGTGCCTTCAATCAGTCCGTCAAAGTGGCTCTGCCCGGTGGTCCTGATGACCATCATATGATCGGCTCCATGCCAGGCAGCCATCCGCATCCGCCTGATGTCATCCTCAAAACGACCTGAGGCTATTTCGGCGGTGATGATGGGATCTGGCTGAGGATCAATCTGCTGAAAGGAACGGGCTGCAGGCAGTGGTGCTCCCTGCTCCAGTCCCTCTGATAACTGCTGGTAATTAAAGGGACCCACTGCTGTACCCTCCGGCAGCTGAGAACGCCAGGTCCAGCCCTTACGACGGGGGCGGTAGTCCTCAAGGCCCTCCAGCAGGGCCTCTATGTCTATTTTCTCTTCCGGCTCCAGTGGCATCGCTATGACCCCCTAAAGTGTTTTTCTACTTCTTCCCAGTATCTGCCTTCCAGCAGGGCCTTTCCTGCTTCCTGAATCTCCAGGTCTTTGTTCTTGGCCACCCAGAGAATAATATGACCGGCACCCCTGCCCAGCAGCTGACGCTCCTCTATACCTGAGACCAGCTCCCGGGCCTCCAGGCTATTAAAGCCCATCCTTAGTAAGACTGAACGCTCTATGGATGGTGAGGTGTTTTCTTCAGCCAGCTCAATTAAGGGATCTACTATTTTGGCGGCCAGTGACCAGAATTTCCGGTCCAGTTCTTCCTCTGAGAGGTCCCTTAATTCCTCTCGCCGCCTTTGATAGTCATCCTGCCGCTCCATGTTATACCCCCCTGTTCTTGGTATTTCAATCCTGGTCCAGCTCTGAGAGGACCCTGGAGACATAGGCCACATCCTGCCCGGTCTCTGCTGCCAGAAACTCCAGCTCCCGGCTGCCTATCTCCTCGATCTCTGTCCTCTTGATGGCATTACGTAGATAGGAACGCCTGATTCTATCCAGATCAAAGTCCTTGATGCTGATCTGAGCCGGAGAAGCAGGAATGATAATATTCTGGCCGGGTTTTTCCTCCCGGGGGTCACCTCTTTTAATCTCCACTCCCTTCTCACGGGCAAAGGTCAGCTGGGCGGTGGGATGTTTGCCGGCTCCAGTATATTCTGTCTCCTGAACTACCACCAGCTGGTCCTGGTCAAGCTCCTGGGCCAGAACAAAGGCTGCTGCCAGGGAAGTATTACCGGCAGGGCCACGCTCTAAACCCTCGATGCGGGCCAGGGCCTCTGTGAGATAAAAGACTTCACCCTGGGTAACGGTTACATAGCGGTCCATATAGCGCAGTACCCGGGCAGCATTGCGGGGCACATCTGCCCTGTCAGGCCAGGTGGCAAAGGGAACACCAAAACCAGTATGCCCGGTGGTAAAGGACTTTCGGTTAAAGTCGGTATCACTGGCCATGTGCAAACCGGTAAGGTCCACACTGGCTCCCACCACTTCTGTCAGGTGAGCACCAGCCTTCTTGAGGCCACGGGCGGTACCGGTCAGGTTGCCACCACCGGCATGGGTTACTACCACCTGATCGGGGAATCTGCCCTCACGCTCCTTTACCTCGGTGGCTATCTCATAACCAAGGGTCTCTACTCCAGCTATACCAAAGGGGGTATAAAGGGAGGCATTGAAGTAACCGGTCTCCTCCAGTACTTTCAGAAAGGTGTAGAAGAGCTCGGGACCCACAGTTAGCTGCAGCACTTCGGCTCCATAGGCCTCACACTTTCTACCCTTCTCCAGGATCTCGGGTTGCCCCACTCCCTGACTATCAAAGAGCTCCTGAACTATAATGCAGTCCAGGCCGCGAATGGCAGCCTGAGAGGCTACAGCTGCTCCATAGTTACCACTGGTGGCAGCCACCACACCCCTGTATCCATGACGCTGGGCATGGGCCACTGAGACCGAAGCCCTGCGGGCCTTGAAGCTGCCGGAGGGGTTTGACGCCTCATCCTTGATCATAATCCGGGCTCCCTTACCGGGAGGTGAGAGATGACGGGCAACTGTGGTCAGATTTTTTAACTCCATAAGGGGCGTCTGGCCCACATTGGCCTCTCGCTGCAGCTCCCTGATCTCCTCCAGGCTGTAACCAACCTTCTCCATCATACCCTCATAGTCAAAGACCAGGGCATTCTCCTCAAATTCACGGTAGTCGATGCCAAGGGCCTTTTTCATAATCTCGTTGCGGCGGGACATAACTTCCTGATAATCATCTGCTGGCATGGTATTTACCCTCCTTACGCAGGATCTCCTTCATCTCTTCACCTACTGATAGAAGTTCGGGAACAGGAGACCCAAAATCATGCCGGTAAGGAGGATTGGCCTCCTCCAGGGTCCCTTCAAGCTGACGGCCCAAAACAGTGGTGATCACTGCTTCTTCTCCGGGCATGCAGGGCTCATTCAGGTAACCACGAGTCTTTAACACCAGGGGCACAGCAGCTGTATCCTCGGGCACCTGGGGAGCACGGGAGCCAGCAGAGAGTACCAGCTGACTTATCTCCACATAGGTGCCGGCAGGTATCTCTTTGCTCATTTTCTATTCCCCCTCATCTCTGACAGCTGTTCCTTAATGTCACCCATGATGGCCCTTGGTAGAGGCAGATCCTTCATGGTCACCAGTCCAGCAGAGGCTTCCAGTACATGGGGAATCATATTGACCGCCACAGCCATGGTGCCGATCCCTCCAGGTATCTCCGGGGTAATAGACATCTCTATCTCAGGTGTGCCCGCAATGGTAATATAATCGCCAGTCTCTACTCCCTCCAGCTGAGGGTGTATCTGCTGGGGATGCTCTAAGGTGATTATTACCTCACCCTCTCTGATACCACGGGCTGTATGGCGGCAGCCAGCAACCATACCGGGCTCCACACTAATGTGCTCCGTCTGACGACTGCAGCTGGATACAATGGGTTCTCTGCTCTCCTCGATCTGGTCCAGCTCCCAGCCCAGACTATCTGCAATCATGCTAATGGATTCCTTAAAGCCAACATGGCCAACTATCTCTCCAGCTTTAAGGCCGGCTTCAAACTCCTCCACGGTAGTCCCCACTCCCTGGGTACGCATCACGGTGGGCCCAAAGGGTGAGAGGTCGTTGACACGGGAAGCACTGATCCGCTCAACATTTGCACAGGCACCGGTGAGAACCAGAATCAAAGTATCCAGAACAAAACCGGGGTTAATGCCGGTACCCAGAATGGTTACTCCCCTTTTTTGGGCAGCTGCATGCATCCTGGCAGTTAATTCAGGCTCATTGACGGCCGGATAGGCCATCTCCTCGGCAATGGTAATTATATTTAGATCATATCCCAGAGCCTGTAGAATCTGGGGATAATTGTCACGGGTAAAGGAAAGGGTTGATAAGAGGAGTATATCAGCAGGAGTCGATGATAAGACCTCTTCAGGCTCATTACTGCAGGTAATTCCCAGCTGATCAGTCTCCAGCACCTCACCCAGATCTAAACCATTTTTACGCTCTGTGGAACAGATGGCTCCAACAATTTCAATCCCCTGCTTGTTAAGCAGTATCTTGCCCATTCCACTACCCATAGCACCAAGTCCCCAGAGTATTACACGCACACTCTCCACTTAATGCACCTCCTGATGATTTCACATATTAAGATAGAATAGCAAAATAAAATACTAAATACTGATCATAATACAACTATTATTTCTTAACTTGCTGAATGAAAAATTTAAATAATTCCAGCTGCTCCTTACTTTTCTGAAACATCATTTCTGGATGCCACTGAACACCCAGTAAAAATTTATACTGACTGCATTCCAAAGCCTCGATAACAGAATCCTCCGCTCTGGCTACAACTTTAAGGCCTTTACCAACTTTTTTAATTACCTGGTGATGAAGACTGTTTACTTTAATATTATTTTTTCCTAAAGCAGTAGCCAACAGAGAGCCTTCTTTAATCTGCACGTGATGAGCATAATGCCATTTAGGTAAACAGGTCACAAGGTGATTAAATGTATCATGGTCACACTGCCCGTAATCCTGGTAAAGGCTTCCTCCGAAAAAGATATTTATTAAATGAAGCCCCCGGCAGATCCCAAGCAAAGGAATGTTCTCTTCAACCGCTCTTCTGATTAGCATCAATTCAAACTCATCTCTTGCAGGTACTATTTCTTCGCATTCAGCAGCTGGATATTCATTATAATAATTTGGGTTTACATCAGATCCACCAACAAGGAGAAGACCATCACTATGTTTAATTAGAGAATTAACATATTCCTCATCACATATTGGAGGACCAGCAATGGGTTTCCCTCCTGCCTGATAGACAGCCTGAAATTCATCCATACAGGCTACAAAGACATCTTTTCCCGAAAGAACACTTATCGATTCGGATTCAGGAAAAAGAGCACGCTGAAGATAATGAGAAGTAACAAAGATTGTTGGTCGCAAAAAAATCACCTGAACTTAAAATAGATTTTATTACTTTTTAAATACTTATAACATGCTACACTACCTCAATAAGCAAAGACAGGAAGAATAAAAGTGGTCACCCATTGGGGTAATTAAGATTAATA
>CAZXKH010000042.1:0-10251 GCA_964641385.1 uncultured Clostridia bacterium
ATTAAACATGCTGCTTCTCCCTGTCAGCTAGGAAAGGGGAATAGAGAGCTCTTGCCCGGGAAGAACCCTCTCCTCTGTATCAACCAGCTTGAACATCAGCTCCTCCTTATTATCCTCGCTGGAGCTGATTAAGATCTGCTGCTGGTCATAGGAAAAATGAAGATGGTTGCCCCGGTATAGCAAGTTAAACTCCAGAGAATCCCAGTGAGCTGGCAGTCCTGGATTAAGCCGGAGTCCATTCTCCTCTACAGTAAGACCGGCAAAGCCCTGCACAACAATCTTCCAGGCAGCTCCACAGGCGGCAGTATGGATGCCCCCGATAAAGGTTCCTCCACTCTGCTGACGGTTACTATTGGCCAGGTCTATGGTGCAGGATTTGAGATAAAGATCATAGGCCCTTTCAATATCCCCTGCTCGACAGGCAGCTATGGCATAGGAAGAGGGACTTAGTGATGAACCATGCTCGGTGCGCTGATAATAGTAATTGAAATTGGCCTCTACGATCTCAGGACTAAAGATATCATGTTCACAGAAGAGCTGGATCACATCTGCCTGCTTAATAATCTGAGTCTCCACTGCTACCCCATTAGGCCAGCCCCAGTACTCTTCGGGGTCAAGTAATCTTTCCCTTAATTTTTCAGGGGTTGTATCCTCCAGCTTAAAGTAACCGTCAAACTGTTCAATAAGCAGGGACTCAACCTCAGGCAGAGGCAGATAAAGACAGTCAGCCATTCTCTGCCAGAGGGCTACTTCCTTACTGTCCAGAGAAAGATCCTGTCTGAGCTCCTGCAGCCTCTCTTCATTCTCTCTCTTAAGCCTGTTATAGATATCTACTGCCCACTGAAGGGCAAAGTAGGCCTGATAATTGGTATAGGCATTGTTATCTACATTCTCATGGTATTCATCAGGACCAATGACCCTGAGCAGCTCATAGCGCCCTTTCTCCGGTTTATAATAGGCATGAGAATACAGGAAACGGGCCACTTCAAAGACAATTTCCGCCCCATAATCAATGACAAACTGCCAGTCATCTGTTACCTGGTAGTAATGCCAGAGAGCATAGACGATATCAGGGGAGACATGGATCTGCCAGTCATTGAAATGGTTGTGAATCCTTCTTCCTGTCAGTACATCGCGGAAGAAATAAGAGGGACAGAGTTCATCCCCTCTTTTGCCACTGACCCAGGCATAGAATGCTCCCCGGTAGCCAAGCCTGCTGGCCTTCCTGCGAGCCCCATCCAGGGTATGGTACCTGTATTTTAAGATCCTCCGGGCCACCTCCGGCTGAGTATAGATATACATGGGCAGGTTAAAGAGCTCCTGATCCCAAAAGGCTGCCCCCTGGTAGGCCTGACAGGATAGACCCCGGGCTCCAATAGGTAGTCTATCTGTATGGGAGGGAGTGGCGATTATATTGTGATAGAGATTAAAGCGCAGCAGGGCCTGGGCTTTAAGATCACCCTTGATCTGGATATCACTCTGCTCCCATTTCTTTTCCCATACCTCCTGGTGTTTGTCCTTTAAAGTACTGTAGCCAGTATTTAAAGCACAAGCATTGGTCTCCAGCGCCTGCTGCAGTGGCTTTTGGCAGTCATTGCTGCTAAAAATACTGACCATTCGTTCAAAGGTTACTTCCTCTCCCGCTTCCAGCCTGAAGGTAAGCTGCTGGAGATTCTGATCATCACTGATCACTGTATCCCTTTGCACTGAGGTAAGATTGTGCTGCCAGTCGGTTACAACTACAATCCTTATTCCCTCTTCAACTGTCCTGCTCTCAAGTACAAGCCGGGTTCCATCCTGTGATAGGCGGTAATCCTGCAGGTGCTTTCCGTTCAGATCCCAGACCCGGCCATCAATCCCCATCAACATCTTAACCTCAGCTGCTCTGTTGAGACGGAAGCTGTAACGCATGGGCAAGAGGTGAAGATTATGATAACTGGCAAACCTTTCAGTTCTCAGACTAACCTTCTGTCCTCTGTTTCCACTCCATTCCAGGGAACGGCTAAGGGTTCCATCCTTCAGTTTCAATTTACGTCTGCAGCTTGTATCACTTCCACTGAAGACCGAAACCTCTTCTCCATCGACAAAAAGGCGAGTGTAGAGAGCATTGGGCACATTGCAAAGCTCACTCCACTTGCCGTCAGCCCTGTCATAGGTATCGGAGAGAATACAGGCCACATATCTATCTGAACCCCATTCAGCAAAGCTACCCCGGTACCCATAATAACCATTACCGATTAGAAAAATACTTCCCCGGTTAAAGATCTGATCAGGGTCAAACTCTTTTTCTATTATCTCCCAACCATCATTTGTATAGAGTTGATTGGTTAAATGCATCAACTACCTCCCTGCAGAGTGGAGAAGACCTCCACCAGATTCATTCCCGCAATCCTTTCATACCTGAGATGAGCATGGCCCACTCTCCTTTCAGGACCGATACCAATGGCAAACATCCCGGCTGCCAGGGCAGCATCAATGCCCGAGCGGGCGTCCTCAATTACAACACAGTCTTCGGGGGGTACATCCAATTTTTTGGCTGTATGGAGAAAAAGATCGGGAGCTGGTTTCATTAATTGCACACTGTTGCCATCGGAGATTGTATCAAAGATATGCTCTATTTTGAGCCTGGAAATAACCTGAGGGGCATTCTTACTGGCTGAAGCTAGAGCCAGCTGATAGTTCTGGGACTTAAGCTGAAAAAGAAGCTCCCTGGCCCCCGGGAGAAAGTCTGCCTCTGTAATCTGCTCCAGAAAGGACTGATAGTATCCATTCTTTCTGGCCATCATTTCCTCTATTTTCTCCTCTGAAGGCCTGAAATCTTTCAGGATCAATAGCAGTGACTGACGCCGTGAAACTCCACGCAGCTTTTCATTATCAGCCCTGGAAAAGGAGAGGCCCTCTTCCTCAGCCAGCCGCTTCCAGGCCCGGTAGTGATACTCTGCAGTATCGGTAATGACCCCATCCAGATCGAAAATAAAGGCTTCTATTCTCTTCCCGGCCATTTTGTATCACCCCTGTTGATCATCCAGTTTAAATATTATAGCTGCATAGGGTTTAAGCTCAATTACAGTATTCAACGACCTCTTCTGTTGACCCTCTTCAGCTGAAATATGGTTGTAATTTGAAAGCAAAGGCACAGCTGAAGCAGCTTTAAGCTGATCAGGAGCTTCAAAGGAGGCCTCCCGATCAGAGTAGTTCAGGATCACTAGCATCCTCTCTTCTTCACCGGTCCTGAGATAACAGAAGAGCTGGGGATCATCCTCCAGCAGTGGTTGATAGTTCCCATATACAAAGACCGGATACTCCTTTCTGAGCCTGATGATGCTGCGATAGTAGTGTAGAATCGAGCTGGAATTATGGAGGTCTGCCTCTACATTAATCTCAGTGTAATTGGGATTAATCCCAATCCAGGGATCACCAGTGGTAAAACCCGCCCCGGGATTACCATCCCACTGCATGGGTGTGCGGCTATTATCACGGCTCTTGCGGTGAATATCGGCCATAATCTCTGACTCAGGCACTCCCAGCGCCTTCTGCTCACGGTAATAGTTGTGAGTCTCCACATCCCTGTACTCTTCAATACTATCAAAGGCCAGATTGGTCATCCCAATCTCCTGCCCCTGGTAGATGAAGGGGGTCCCGGGCAAAGTAAAGAGCAGGGTGGCCAGCATGGTGGCAGAAGGAAGCCGGTAGCGGCCATCGTCACCAAAGCGGGAGACCATCCGTGGCATATCATGGTTGCTCATATAGATACTATTCCAGCCCCGATTGGTAAAGTCCTGGCACCAGTCCTGATAAAAATTCTTGATATCAAAGAGATCCCATTCTTTGGGCACCCATTTGTTATCAGGTTCATGGTCGATAAACATCAGCTGAAACTGAAAGATCATATCCAGCTCCCTGCGCTCAGGAGCTGTATATAGTTTGGCAACCTCCGGCGTAACCCAGGCTGCCTCACCCACCGTCATCAGATCGTAGTGGCTAAAAACCTCCCGGTGCATCTCCTGCAAGAATTCATGCACCCTGGGACCATTGACAAAATAGGGACGTCCATCCCCATACCTATTGCCTGGTAGCACCTCTCCATCTGGCAGCTCAGGATCCTTAGAAATATGATTAACGGCATCCAGACGAAAGCCATCACAACCTTCATCCAGCCAGAAACGGGCAACCCGATATATCTCCTCTCTTACAGCGGGATGCTCCCAGTTAAGATCGGGCTGTCGGCGCGAGAAAAGATGCAGGTAGTACTCATCTGTCCTCTGATCATACTCCCATACTGAACCACCGAAGATTGATTTCCAGTTGTTTGGTGGCTCATCCCCTCTGCCCTTCCTCCAGATATAATAATCACGGTAGGGATTGTCAGGACTGGAACGAGATTCTTTAAACCAGGGGTGCTCATCAGAGGTATGGTTGACCACCAGATCCAGGATTAAGCGCATATCCCGCTGGTGGATGGACAAGATCAGCTCCCTCATGTCATCCATGGTTCCAAATTCAGGCATTATACTGTAGTAATCACTGACATCATAACCATTATCATCGTTGGGCGACTTATAAACCGGGGAAAGCCAGATAATATCAACCCCCAGCTCCCGCAAATAATCCAACCTCTGAATAATACCCTGAAGGTCACCAATGCCATCACCATTACTGTCATTAAAGCTGCGAGGATAAATCTGATAGACAACACCCTCTTTCCACCACTTGCCCTTCATTTATCTACTCCTCTCAGGATTATAATTTTTATGTCCCTTCCAGCTTGCTGCAATTATATTGAACTGTTACTGGCCTATTAACCCTTGACCGAACCTGCCGTCAAACCCTCGATGATACGACGCTGGAAGATTAAGACAAGTACAACCAGCGGTATTGTAACCACCACTGCAGCTGCCATTATCTCTCCAAAGGGTTCCTGACGAGAAAATACCCCGCTAAAGAGAGCAATGGCCACCGGTACAGTCCGGGCTGAGGGCTCGATAGTGGTAAAGGTCAGAGCAAAGAGATACTCATTCCAGGCAAAGATAAAGGAGAGCAGCCCTGTAGTTACCATAGCCGGAGCAGTCAAAGGTAGAAGCACCCAGTAAAAGGCCTTCAGAGGTCCGGCACCATCCACCTGAGCAGACTGCAGGATCTCAATGGGCAGTTCCCTAAAAAAAGAGGTTAAAACCCAGGTGGTAAAGGGCAAAGTGAAGATCATATAGGAGAAGATCATACCCCAGATGGCACTGATCCCCAGCTGATTAATGACCGCATAAAGACCGGTAAGAACCGTTACCTGTGGGAACATGGTCATGGATAGAATTAAGTACAGAGAGGGTTTTTTACCACGAAAACGCAGCTTACCCAGAGCAAAGGCGGCAAAGGAACCGGCAACAAGGGCCAGCAGCGTAGTAGTGGTAGCCACAATGGCACTGTTTAATAGCCCCCTTAAGAACTGGGGATTGCTAAAGACAGCCTGATAGTTAAGCAGATTAAAGGAAATCTCATGGGTTGAAGGATCCCTGGGAATCAATGTTGCCGGAGTCATCTGCAGCTGGGCTTCAGTCTTCAGGGAAGAGTTTAAAGCCCAGTAAAAGGGAAAGAGCATGTAGAAGGCAATAAAGATAATCAGCAACCAGAAAGATACCTTCTTGATAATCTCAATTAAGTTAACCTTCATTCGGTATCAACTCCCAGCAGGCGAATATAGATAACGGCAAAGACAAAGATCAGAACAAAGATAACCACCCCAATGGCTGAAGCCAGTCCCATGGCCCGATTACCAATCAGCTGAAAGTAGTTATATGAGGCCAGAGAGTATCGCCTCTGAGCAAGTAAAACATGGAAAATATCGAAGACCCTCAATGCATCAAGGGTTCTAAAGATCAGAGCCACGGCCAGAGCAGGTTTAAGCAGGGGTAGCGTGATGGTAAAAAACTGACGGATAGGACCTGCTCCATCCACCTCTGCCGCCTCGTAGAGCTGTTTGGGTATTAGCTGCAGACCGGCCAGAATCAAAAGAGCCATGAAAGGAGTAGTCTTCCAGACATCAACTGCAATTAGTGCTGGCATCTGGAGGCTTTCCATACTTAAGAAGGCCAGGTGTCCATCCCCCAGACCAAAGCGGTGCAGTAAGCTGTTAAAGAGACCTATGCGGCTGGGAACCAGCATCCACTCCCAGATCCTGGCCGAGACAACGGTTATTACCGCCCAGGGAACAAGCATTATGGCCCTCATACCACCTCTTCCACGAAAGCTGCTGTTAACAACAAGGGCAATACCCAGCCCCAGCAGGGTCTCCAGCAGGACAGAAATGACAGTAAAGGATATGGTATCCCTTAAAGCCCTGAGGAAATTGGGATCCACAGCTCCCAGTACATAGCGTTTTCCGGCAAAACTAAACTGCATCAACTCCCGGTATCGTTCAGGACGACGGGGTAGAACCCTTATGGGATGCTCATATTCTTTTTTGCCCGTTTCAGGGTCGGTTACCACCTGACCACTATCATCGAGAACAGGAGGCAATTCTTCAATGGTAATGCTGAACAAACGACGGTAGTTATCAAGACCAACAAAATTTACCGGTTCTGGACTGGCAAAGGTTTTATCAGTAAAACTGGTATAAAAGACCTGGCCCAGGGGATAGATGGCCACAGTAATCAGAATCAAAAATGCCGGTAACAATAACAGGTAGGCAAGGCGTTCTTCACGTTTGGCCATATCTGATTTTTTCATACAATAACTCCTCCCCCCCTCAACAGATTCAAAATATGACCCGGCATGATTATAAAGACCGGCCAGGGGGTTCTAATCCCCTGACCGGTATCCTTCTAACTACTTAGACATTAATTCCGCCAAAAATTTACTATGGCTGCCCAAGCTCGAAGTTGGTCAGATCCTCGAGATCATATTCCAGCTCTAGCAGAGAAATATCGGCATCCAGATCCCCCCGCAGTACTGAATGGACTGCATGGAAGAAGTAGGTGGAAACCTCATTGTAGTTGGGTGCAGTTGCTGTTGAGGGTCGAGCAACGGCATTGGTAAAGACATCATAGAGGCTGCCAAAGAAGGGAGCTGCTTCCAGTACTTCCCGATCTTCATATAATTCCTCGATGGTAGGATTAAAGCTACCCTCGATGGCACGATGCTTCTGCTCATCATAGGAGGCAAGGAACATAGCCACATCAGCTGCCACCTCAGGATGCTCACTGTATTTACTTACTGACAGCTGCCAGCCACCCAGAGTTGCAGCACCATTACCGCTCCTACCGGCTGGAAGGGGGCTTACATCAAATTTGCCTTTAACTGCACTATCTTCACCATGCCCCAGAGCATAGGCATAGGGCCAGTTACGCATAAAGGCAGCATTGCCTGCCTGCCACATGTGACGGGCATCTTCCTCTGCAAAGCCCAGTACTCCCGGAGGAGAGATGTTTCCTACCCAGCCAGCAGCCTTATTAAGTATTTCCTTGGCCTGAGGATTATTGGCGGTTATTCTTTGATCGGGGCTGATGATTGTTCCCCCATCATTGGAAGCAATCCATTCCAGTGCATTACAGGTTAGACCCTCATAGGCATTACCCTGCCAGACAAAACCCCAGAAGTCCATGTTTCCTGCTTCTCTTTCCATGGCCTGGATGGTGCTGGCCATTCTTTCCATCTGGGTCCAGGTCTAGGGTGGACCACTGTAGCCGTACTTTTCCAGCAGATCAGTACGGTAGTATAGCAGCCCGGCATCAGTAAACCAGGGGAGAGCCACCAGTTCACCATTAACAGTATTGTTCTCGACAATGGCACTAAAATGCTGATTAACTACCTCAGCCGGCACATACTCATTGAGATCAATAAAGTGATCGGCAAGGTCTCCAGGCCAGATAACATCAACCTGATAAACATCAACCTCAGGGCTCTCGGCTTCAAAGAACTGTAGATAGGTGCCCAGACGATCCTGCACCATATCAGGTAGTTCTAGCACCGTTACTTTCACATCAGGATTCTCTTCCATGTAACGCTCTGCAGCCCCCCTGGTCAGCTCCAGCTCCTGACCAACAGCACCTCCAGCAACTGTAATTTCAATCTCTGCAGCAGCCAGCACACCGGTGCCAACAACCATTAGAAATAACAGAGCAACCAGACAGTATAATCCCTTCTTCACTTTTTTGTCCTCCCTTTTTAATTATTGAAAAAAATCAAACAAATTAGTGATAATAATATAACCTCACCAGTAACAGATATTAGCTCGCAAAAACAGAAACCCTTCCAACAACCAGCTCAACAATAGAAGAATGATCCTAATTCTTTTTTCCGGAAAAACTCACCTCCTCTAATGCAGTTGACGGGTACTTTTGCGAACAATCAATTTATGTGGAATAAAGAGTTTCTTCTCGCCATCATCATCATTGAGCATTCTGTTCAAAAGCTGCAGGCTTTTATTCCCCAGATAATGACCGGATTGATGGACAGTACTGAGAGCAGGTCTCACATAACTGCTGAGCTCAATATTATCAAACCCCAAAATAGAAATATCATCAGGAACACACTTGCCCATCTTTTCCACTGCCCGCATGGCCCCAATAGCCATCTCATCGTTAAAGGCAAAGATGGCAGTCAGAGAACTATCTTTCTCCAACAGCTCTTCAGCCCCGGTATAACCACTCTGGAAACTAAAGTCACCTTCGATAATCATTTCATCCTTAATCACCAGATCACAGTTTTTTAAAGCCAGCCGAACACCCTTCATTCTTTCACCACTGCTGACAGTATCTGCATATGTTCCCCGGATAATGCCTATCCGGCTGTGTCCACCCTTCAGCAAGTAGTTAACTGCTTCAAAGGCAGCAGTTAAATTGTCCACACCAACAGAGGCTATATCCGGTTCATCAATATTGGCCGAAGCAAAGACCACCGGTACCGAGCTCTCTCTGATAGCATTCATCAGCTGCAGATTGGCATTGGCCGAAGTAATAATAATTCCCTCCACCTGTTTCTGCTCCATATTCTTTAAATAATGTAGCTCCCGTTCCAGTTCCCCGGCAGAATCTCCGAAGAGAACATTATAGCCATTCTCCAGTGCTTCGGTTTCAATACCTTTAAGCAGGTTGGCAAGAAATATATTCTCCATACCGGAACCTATGAAACCGATTAAGCGACTGTTCCGGGTCCGTAAAACCCGAGCCGACTCATTGGGTTTATAATTTAATTTTTGGACAGCATCCATTACCTGGCGGGCAGTATCCTCCTTTACCAGATAACTATCATTTAGCACCCTGGAAACAGTAGTTGGCGATACTCCAGCCAGTTTTGCAACATCTTTGATAGTTACAGTCATATTTTCATTCATCTCCATTAAGTTACTATATTTTTAGCTGCATTAAGAATGAAATGGATTTCATAATATACTTTTCTACAAATATTTGATAATTCCTTCTTCTTTATTAAAAATATTTCAGTAAATTATGACCACCTGAAGAAGTAATTAATAGGTCTACCCGTTAATCCTTATCAGTTCCTAATTGATCCTCGCACTCTCTACCAAAAAGGAAATATGAGCAGATTTCCCAAAGACCACCAGCTACTTTTGTGGAGCATGCAGTAACTGGCAGTATTCTCTAACCAGCGCAAGAGGGGTACGATAATCCTGTTCAACAAAGAAATAACCGGAAATTCCAGCGGTGGGATCTCTTGGAAAAACTTATAGCTGCAAACTCTCCTTCTGCATGGAGTGGCCTCCATCGCTGGCTGGTACCTACCAGCCAGCGTAGATAATCAAAGAATTTATGTTCTGAAGCTCTGGCCGCCAGCCTAAAGAGCTTACCTCGTAAATTTTGTATAGTCCAGTCAAAAATTCTGCACCTGATTGGACATAACCCTGGCAGATTTTCCTTACTCTTGATTGGTTTCTTAAAGGGTGGACTGGATCACTGGCAATAGATAAAAAAAGGAGGACCCTGGTCACCAATGAAGAAGATATAATAATATGATAAAATGATAATATGAATTTTGGGAGGTGCTGAAATTAAGAACTATATTTAAAGGGAAAACATTCGCGAAATTGTAATTAATTATATTAAATCCTCAGATTTATTAATGGTTGGTGAGCTAAAGCCAGATGGTAAACTACCTCCCCAGGACAAATATGCCTGACAGCCTGGTGTTAGCAGGGTTACACTGTGGAAGGCACTATAGGCCCTAAATTCCCCTGGGCTTATCAATATTCAGCCTATATCTATTTAATGACTCCGAACCTGACTATGCAGCCCATGTTGT
>CAZXKH010000043.1:0-10243 GCA_964641385.1 uncultured Clostridia bacterium
ACTGGCAACTTATATGTTTTGTTCAAATTAATACCTCCTTTCCAGCATTTTTAAACCCAAAAATGCACTAATTTGTATCCCCGCCCTTTAACAAGAACGAGGTTTTAAATTAGTAATCTCGATAATTATAACCTCCTGGCGCTGGTTTATGTTGCTATTGATCTACCTACTAACTTCCACATAATAATTCTATTTCCTTTTTCAACCCGGGAAGAGTTTATTTATTATTGCACTGTCATTGAAGGGCCATTATAATTGACAAAGACTGAGGACTGTAATAGTATTGATAGTATGAAGAAGATACCAGTCCCGGATAAGGAAAGAAGAAATCGACTGTTAAAGAGCAAGGAGGTAAAGGATGCAGGATTTTAGCAAAGAATACAGGCAGCGCTACCATCGGCAGATCATTGTTAAGGAGATAGGGGAGAAGGGTCAAAGGAAACTGGACAGAGCCAGGGTGCTGGTGGTGGGCACAGGTGGACTGGGTTCTCCTGTAGCCCTCTATCTGGCAGCAGCAGGCATTGGCACCATTGGTTTGGTTGATGATGATCGGGTAGAAATCAGCAATTTACAGCGCCAGCTCCTGCACTCGGTGGATGAGCTGGGGAATAAAAAGGTGGCCTCAGCCAGAAGAAGATTAAAGAAATTGAATCCTGACCTGGAAGTAGAGATCCATTCCAGTCGGTTAGAGAGGGACAATGCCTTAGAAACCATAGAGGATTACCATCTGGTTGTCAATGCAGTTGATAACTTTGCCACCCGTTACCTGGTCAATGATGCCTGTGTCCTGACCAAAACCCCGCTGGTGGAAGCAGGTATTATGGGCTTTGATGGACAGCTAATCTCTGTTATTCCCGGTCAGGGTCCCTGCTATCGCTGCCTCTTTCCCGAAGCCCCTTCCGGGAATACATTAGAGCAAGAAATAGGAGTACTTGGTGCTGTACCGGGAGTAATTGGCAGCCTGCAGGCCTTAGAGGCCATCAAGATCATTCTAGATCAGGGAAGACCGCTGGCGGGAAGACTGCTGATCTTTGAAGGGCTTCAGCTCACCTTCCAGGAGATTGAGATAGAAAGGGATGGGGATTGTGCTGTATGTGGAGAAAACCCCACCATCACCGATCTAAGAGATAACCCCTCATCCCATGATTGAAAAAAAGAGGAAAAAACTGATTATCAGCTCCTGCCAGCTGGAGCTGATAATAGATTATTGTCAGAAGCAGTATCCCCTTGAGGCCTGTGGTCTACTGTCCGGTAAAGAAGAGAAAACAGATAAGATCTACTATATAACCAATACTGAAGCAAGCTCTACCAACTATCTAATGGACCCGGATGAACAGCTCCAGGCACTGGAGGAGATTAGAGCTGAAAATAAAGAGCTGCTGGCCATCTTCCACTCCCATCCCCAATCAGATCCGGTTCCCTCACCCAGGGATATAAGGCTGGCCTATTATCCACAGGCCCTGTACCTGATTATTTCACTAAAAAAGGCCAGGCCACAAAGAGCTCTCTTTTCCATTGTTAAGGGCAGCTACCATCAGGAAAAACTAATAATTATCGAGACTGCATCAGAAAAGAGGAGGGAATAGTCATGCTCAGCGGTATTCACATTTTACTAACACTTAAGTGCACTGCCCGGTGTGATCACTGCTTTGTCTTCGGCAGCCCGGAAGGGGAGGCCACCCTTTCCGGCAGGGAATTAGAGAAACTCTTCAGCCAGCTGATGCAGATTAAGAGCCTCAAATGGATCTATTTTGAAGGAGGAGAACCCTTTTTGTTCTATCCATTGCTCCTGCTGGGAACCAAAACTGCCACCAGAGCAGGATACCGGGTGGGGATAGTTACCAATGCTTACTGGGCCACAGACTTAGAGGATGCCAGATTGTGGTTAAAGCCATTGCAACGATATAATGTCCAGGATTTGAGTATCAGCTGTGGTGATTTCCACTCCCACTCAAGGGCAGAAAGAGCCTTAAAAGCAGCAGAAGAGCTTAAGATTGCAGCCAGCCTGCTGCCCACAAAAAAGCCCTCCATCAAGAATGGTAAGCTGGATAATGGTGGGCTCATGTTTCGCGGACGGGCAGCAGAGGAGCTTACGACCGGACTACCTGCAAGCAGGGGAGAAATCTTTAGCTCATGTCCTCATGAGCAGCTAAATAATCCAGAGCGTGTCCATCTTGACCCCCATGGTAATCTGCACCTCTGCCAGGGCCTTACGATAGGTAATATATGGCAACAAACCATCTCAGAGCTGCTCTCAAGCTATCTGCAAAAAGAACACCCCCTCCTTTCGCCACTGATAGCCGGTGGTCCTGCTCAACTGGCAAAAGAAAGAGGCCTTATAACTGAAGAAGAGTTTGTAGATGCCTGCCATTATTGCTACTGGATTAGACAACAGCTGAGAAAAAAGAAGCAGCTGCAAAAATTTCTGCTGCCAGCTGAATTTTATGGAGCATAATCAATTATTGTTGAGGATGAGACCGATGATCAGTGCTGCCAAAAAAATTAAAAATGGTTTTAACTGGCCACTGCTGTTTTTGCTTGCCACCCCATACCTGGCCATTAGTGCCAATAAAGAGGGTTTTTTAGCCCTTTTACCCTTTGTCCGAGATGAGTTTGCTATTTCAAGGGCCCAGTCAGGTCTCTATCTGAGCTTCTTTTTTTTAAGTGCCACTCTGGTGGCCATCTTTAGTGGCAGGCTGGTGGACAGACTCGGTACCAAGAGGGGAATGCTGCTGGGGGTTTTAAGCAGCGGCGGCTGTATGCTGCTCCATACCATTGCCCCTGCCTTCAGTGTTATCCTTTTACTGAGCTTTATTACCGGGCTGGGTTTCAGCTTCATAACCCCTTCTGTAAACAAAGGAGTTATGGAGGTAAGTTCACCTCAGAACCGGGCCGTTTCAATGGGTATAATGCAGGCAGGAGGAGGGCTTGGTGGTATCCTGGGGGCCAGTCTGCTGCCCGGGCTGGCTGAACTATTGGGCTGGAGGATATCTGTCCTCTTTTCAGCCTTTGTTCCCCTGATAGTAGGGGTAATTATCTACCACAAGTATCAAAGCCAGGAAGCTGTGGAAAGTACAGAAAAAAGGGGAAAAAATGAGTCCGGCACTACATCCTTTAAAGCAGATGTCCTGAAGCTAATTAAAAACCGAAAACTGCTCTCTGTCTGCCTGCTGGGAACTGCCTTTGGAGTTAAATCCGGGGCCACAAGGGCTCATTATACCATCTTTTTATCACAGGATCTGGCCATCAGCCGCAGCCTGGCAGGAGTGGGCTTTGGAATCCTGTTAACAGGGGCTTTACTGGGATATCCGGGCTGGGGATGGATCTCTGACAGATTTTTGGGGGGTAACAGAAGAAATGGTCTGCTGATTATATCTGCCACTGCTACCCTGTCACTCCTCTGCTTTGGTCTTTATGTTAACAGCCCCCGAAGACC
Source organism: uncultured Clostridia bacterium (assembly GCA_964641385.1). GTDB lineage: Bacteria > Bacillota > Halanaerobiia > CAZXKH01 > CAZXKH01 > CAZXKH01. Next base: position 3,437 of record CAZXKH010000043.1, read on the forward strand.
CTTCATACTGGTGGCTTTATTATCCCTTTTGCTTGGTTTTTCAGTGGTGGGCACAGCCGGCCTGCAGTTTACCACCGTTGCCGAACTGGCCAGGGCAGAGAGAATGGGCATGGCCACCGGTCTGGCCCTCATCTTTTTCCGGCTGGGACTGATGCTGGGGCCCCTGCTTTTTGGCCTGGTAGCCGATCTCAGGAATGCCTATGACTATAGCTGGATGCTTATGGGCCTGATGATGGCCCTTTCAGCTTTTATCTTCTACCAGGTCAGCAATCCAGAGTTAAAATAATCTTTCTAATACAGGGAGTCCTGCTGGTACTTCCTGACATCTATTCCCCTCACTGTCACAGAGGATAATGGCAGGTAGAGGGGTCAGCAGAAAATAAAAACCTATCTCTTCTTACCAACTGCCGCCAGATAAATAACCCACTCCCTTTCAACATCAAGCTCCAGCAGCTGATTCAGTTTATCATCCAGATAGGCGCCCACTGCACAGACCCCGGCCTCAATGGCCTCTGCTGCCAGATAAAGGTTCTGGCAGGCATGGCCTGCATCCAGCAAAAGGTAACGAAAGCCACGATCTCCGTACCTCCAGGTCATACGATAAAATAAAGCCGTCCAGATCATGGTTACCGCACTTTTACCCACGAATTTTTGATCAAGGCAGCCCTTTACCACCTCCCGGGTAAGGTGAGAGCCCAGCTGCAATTCTTCTAAACTGTGTTCTACAGGCAGATAACGATAGATCCCTCTTTGAATATCCTGTACACGGTTAATCAATAGGTAGGTCTCAAGGGCATGTCGGGCCCCGGCAGAGGGAACAGTGCGCAGACTGGGGACTCTGGCATCCTTGACACCCTGAGTAGACCATAAAAGGAAGGATAGCTCCTCTCTACTGAGGGGTGCCTCTGAATACTTCCTCACACTGCACCGGTCTTTAATAGCCTTTGTTAGAGATAGCTGCTCAGTATTCAGCTCCCTGGCTTTTGGAAGGTGGATGATATTGCTACTCTCTTTAGACTCCTTAACCTTTGGAGGTTCAGGCCTGCCCTGCATCTGAGGTGATGCTTTCATCCCCTGGAAGCACGTCTCTTTAATAAACTCCATTCCTCTTTTCATCATCTTATCACCGACCTTATTCTTTTATCTTCAAGGACCGCAACCTGTTTAAAGCAGCACCTACCTCCAGAGACCGAGGACGATGATAATTGCCCTCTGGTGAATTAAAGGGAGAGATAACCTCCAGTCCATGGTTATCTAACTGCTCCTCCAGGTAATCCAGTATCTCCTTCAGGCTGCGCCTGCCATCAATAACCTTATTCTTCAAAGCATAGACAATCATATCTCCAATGGCTCTTGTCTGACCCTTGCTTACCAGCTGCTCCAGGCCACCAAGGTCTATATCATCCCTGCCAAACTGTAACCTTTGAAGACCCCTGGGCCTGACCTTTACTTTTTTCCCTCCCCTGGGATTGATACTCCCGGGAACTGGAATCCTGTGGCCGGGGCTGCCAAAAATCCTGCCACCCTCCTCCCTGCGCTGACTGGGATACTTTTTTGTTATTTCCCGAACCTTCCCCGTCACCTCACAGGGCAGATACTCATCCATCATAACCACCATATCGGCCACATCGAAGTAATCACCTGCACCTCCCACCACCAGCACAGTGGAGACACCCTGATCCTCCTTTAACAGCCGCACCTTATCGATAAAGGGAGTTATTGGTTCCTTGGCTTTGACAACAAGCTGCTGCATCCTGACATCGCGCACCATAAAGTTGGTGGCACAGGTATCCTCATCAATGAGCAAGAGACCGGCACCCAGTTCCAGGGCCTCCATAATATTGGCTGCCTGAGAGGTGCTGCCACTGGCATTCTCACTACAGAAATTATTCGTCTCTTCACCCCGGGGCAGGTTATTAATAAAGGGGCTAATATCCACCCTCTCCACCCTTCGTCCATCCTCAGCACGGATCTTAAAAGCATCACTTCTGGTTACCACCAGCTCCCTGCCATCACCGGGAATATGGTTGTAGACACCCCTCTCTAAGGCCTCCAGCAGAGTAGACTTCCCATGATAACCCCCACCAACGATCAAAGTGACCCCTTCCCTTACTCCCATACCCTTAACCCTGCCCCGGTGAGGAAGGTTGAACTCAACCTCCAGCTCAGGGGGAGAAGTGAAGGGTACACTCTGCTGCCTATCAAGGGGGCGGTCATCAACTCCACTTCTGCGGGGCAGGATAGAACCATTGCCGACAAAAGCCACCAGACCTTGATCTGCCAGCCTTTGACGCAGATAGCACTGATCCTCAACCACCCTAATATGTCCCTCCAGCTCCCTTTGATTGAGGTTATCATGCCGGAGAGAGAACTTTACCAGCTGTGGCAGTTCCTCAAAGAACATCTCCTGGGCCTGATAGCCCCTCACCCGGCGCCCTTTAGCAGGAAGACCAAGCATCAGGCGAGCCTCCAGGCCCTTCTGATCAAGCTGAACAGAGGTGGTTTCGATTACCTCCTGCCCGGTACCGGCCACCTGAATCAGGCCACTCTTGCCCGAACCCCGGTGCCCCTTAACTTTCCTTTTAATTACCTCTGACAGCAGCCGGGTCACATAGTCCTCGGCCGCCAGCACCCTGATCCTCTTTTCCAGGATCCAGCCGGGAAAGGTGGCCTCATCGGCTGCAACTCTTAGAAAGACCTTGGAGGGACGGGCATAGGGATCACCCTGTACATAAGGGACACCAAGACTATAGCCCCCAAAATCATACCATTGATTCTGTAAATCTCTGTAAGCCTTATAACCCCTGCCATCAATTCTATCCAGTGTTTTATAAAGACTGTCCTTACTCTGCATCCAGCAAAACACCCCATAATTGTTCTTTGTTGATCATTGCAGAACGAAAGTATCAAGCCAGTAAAAAAATGAATACCTACTATCAGAGAACATAAGAATTATTAATCCTTAAATTCCATCCCCCTTAAGGAGGTTATAAAAATCCTGCAGGCTTCCCCTGTAGTCAGGAGCATAATCTGCCTCTCCCCTCTCAATCAGGTACTCTTCCACCAAAAAGGCTTTGATCCCCAGGGTGGTAGCCACCATATCCTCCTCCATATCGTTTCCAACTATCATACACTCCTCAGGGTCACGATGGATATAGGAGAGTATCTCCCGGTAGTATGCTGGCTGTGGTTTACAATAATGCATCCTTTCATAGCTTGTAATTAAACTATAGCTGTAATCCCCAATCCCGGCCCATTCCATACGTTCAAGAATAGCCTGACGAGGAAAGACAGGGTTAGTGGCAATTACCATTTCCAGACCCCTTTTTTCAGCTACAGCAACTGTTTTCTCCGCCAGCTTTAACCTGGTGCCATGAGTCTTTAAACGGGGAAAGACTTCCCGGTAGAAGGCCATAAAACGAGGTTCAAGTACCTCTGGCTGAAGGGAAACCCGGGATAAGAAATCCTTCCAGAAGATCTCCCGGTTGGTGCTACTTCCATCAGAGCTGGTGACCATGGCCCCGGTAGCGGCCAGAATATGGTCCTTCATCACCTGAGGAGCTATCAGATCGCTAAACTCCCCGGTGAGCAGGGTAAAATAATCTTCCAGAAAAGAATCATGATCAAGCCCCAGTAGTGTACCGTCCAGATCAAAGAGCAGTGTGGTAATCATTTATTTCCCCCTCTCCTAATTATAAATATAATAGGGTATCCGGGGTCAGGGTCAACCTCTTGATACCCGTCTTCTGCACCAGAAAGGTGTTCTCAATCCCAACTGCCCCCCTGTCCGGAAAGACAAATTTGGGTTCAAGGGCAAATACCATTCCCTCCTGGAGCTTAAAATCAAGGCCAGCAGTAATAACTGGGTATTCATCCAGTTCAAGGCCCACACCATGACCAATAAAGCGGGCCCGATCCTGGCCACTGCCCATAAAGTATTCCTCCATCCCCTCTCTACGCACTTCCTCCAGGACTCTTGCATATAGTTCACTGGTGGAGCCTCCAGGCTCTGCCTCCTCCAGGAAGAGCTCCTGTAAATGAAGGGCCAGCTGAAAGGCTGCTTCCATATCATCGGGCAGACTTCCCAGGGCATATGTTCGGGACTGATCGGCAATATAACCCTGGTACTGACCACAGTAGTCCAGAAGGATGGGTTCTCCCTCTTTAAGCAACCTCTTTCCGGCACCATAGGGCAGGGCAGCTGAGGGGCCCCTGCCGGCCAAAGGACCGTCAAAGAAGCTGGCAAGTGTGGAGTTTGGACCACTCAGGGTCTGTCCCACAAAGAGCTCCAGATTGCTGCTGCGAGAACGAATAAAGCCATGGTGGCCCTCTTTTCTCAGGATATACTCCAGCTGAGCCGCAGCCTCCATTTCACTGATACCAGACTCCAGGACCCTATCCAAGGATTTGAAGCCACGGGCCAGAATATCGGCTGCCGCCTGTATCCTTTCCACCTCCCAGGGTGACTTAACCATCCTCAGTGATCTCAGTTCTGAGGAGAGGTCAACAATCTCTGTACTCTCCGCCAGTATCTGCTGTAGATAGATATAAAGACTGGCAGGCATTACATCAAGTGCTAATCCTATTTTTTCCGGTACAGGAAGCTGGTATTCAGCCAGTAGCTCCGGCAGCTGACGGGGGCTATTTATCCGGGAGATAGCTTTGATGCTTGCTTCCTCTCGGGCCCGCTGAAGGCTCTTTCTTACCATGAGCAGAGGCCTGCCGGCAGCGGGCAGATAGAGATAACCATCCTGCATGGTGCCGGTGTAATAGAAAAGATCCGGCCGATGCCTGATTAATGCTCCCCCCAGCTCAAGCTCCTGCAGGGTCTTCTGGAGGAGATGACAGCGTCTATCAACCTCTGAGGCCGGGACAAGAGGATATTCCATGATCATAACTCCCTTCATTAAAAGAGGCCCAGTCAAAGACTACGCCTCCTTCAGCCTATTATTGCTGTAAAAAAAATTAAAACCTGGCACTGACCATCTCTTCACTGGTTATTCTGCGTAAAGAAACAACAGTCTCCAGGATCAACCAGAGTTCAATAATAAAGAGGATACCTCCCAGCACAGCCAGCAACATGTTACCGGTACTGGCATGGTAACTGATGTTAACCAACATGGCCCAGCCGGCAACAAAAAGAACAAAGAGCATGGGTAACAGTGTATAACGGAGGGGTCTTTCTCTCTTTAATAAATAAAGGGTTATTACCAAAAGCACCATTCCTGCCAAAAGCTGGTTGGTGGTTCCAAAGAGGGGCCAGAGCAGAAGACCACCAGAACCGGGTCCTGCCCCACCATCAACAAGGGCCAGCAGAAGAGCTGTTACAACTGCAAAAAGGGTGGCCGAATGCCTCCCGGTGAGAAACTCAATATCATAGCTGGTGGCCAGTTCATTGATCACATAACGCTGAATCCTGGTGGCAGAATCCAGGGTAGTCATTGCCAGACTGATGACCAGCACTGCACCAATGGCCACTGCCAGCTGATGGGGTATCCCCAGCCAGGCGATAAGACCACCAATTCCCTCTACAAAGGCTCCAATCTTTGCTCCCAGGGGATCTGCAGCCTCCCAGCTGGCATAATGCAGCTGCCAGTCTCCCAGAGAGGAGAAACCGGCAGTACAGGCCAGGACAGCAATCACTGCCAGAAAGGCATCCACCAGCATCCCCCCATAACCGATCTCCCTGGCATCCTCCTCCTGCTTCAGCTGCCTGACAGTAGTGCCTGAGGCCACCAGGCTGTGGAAGCCGGAAATAGCACCAGAGGCGATAATGACAAAGAGAAAGGGAAAGATAAGGGGAGCACCCTCCGGTGAAGGATTAAGGGCAGGTGCTACCAGTGAGGGGCGCCCTGCCAGCAAGCCAAAAAGGGCCATCCCCATCACCAGGTAAAGCTGCCAGGAGTTAATATAATCACGGGGCTGAAGCAGGCTCCAGATGGGAAGGACTGAAGCCAGATAGGAGTATAACATCAGAATTACCGTCCAGGTAACAACAGAACTATCCATCAGGAGGGGAGGTATGCTAATGGGAAACTGTAATCCCAGATAAATGCTTAGATAGAGAGCTCCCAGCCCCAAAAGGGTTGGAAAAAAAAGGGGGCTCCGGCCTTTATAGATTAGATATCCCAGCACAAAGGCCACCAGCAGCTCAAACCAGACCGGAAAAACCACCTCAGGATAGCTGGTAAAGAGAACTGCAATTACCAGAGCAAAGATGGCCATCAGCAACCATAAAAGGAAGAATATTACCAGCATCAACAACCCTCTGGCCCGGGGGCCAAGGAGGGTATCGGATAAATCTCCAATACTACGCCCCTGATGACGTAATGAGACATAAAGGGAACCAAAATCATGGACAGCCCCGATGAAGATACTTCCCAGAACCACCCAGAGAACAGCCGGCAGCCAGCCCCAGATAACAGCAATGGCAGGCCCTAAAATTGTAGTTGCTCCGGCGATAGAAGTAAAATGATGCCCAAATAAAATTGATTTCCTGGTGGGAAGATAATCCATTCCATCTTGATATTCCTGGCTGGGTGGTTTCTCAATGGGGTTAAGATCAAAAATATAGCGCCTTAAAAAACGGCTGTAAAAGCGGTAGGCAATTAAGAATGCAATGATGGTTGCTGCCGCCAGTAGAAGTGCACTCATGGGGCCAACCTCCTTGGATTACTGTACATATTTATTGTCCTGCAGAAAATATTGAATTTGAATATATATTCTTGATAGAAAACCCTTTTCCTGCTGTAAAATAATAAAAACCCTTCTCTGGAAGAGAGAAGGGTTTTTGGTAGCTGGTCAGAT